>JASHTQ010000372.1 GCA_030040475.1 Streptosporangiaceae bacterium | reverse complement strand
CCTGGCCATCGGCTGACAGGAACCCGTCATATCTGGCCGAACTGATAGACCGGCAGGCCGTACTGCTCCGCGATCGGCGTCCACAGCGCAACGAAGGCCTTCTTGTCCGCCGTGGCCTGGTGGTCAGGCACCATCGCGGCCTGATAGCTGGGATCGGACTGGTCGTCCGTGCTGCAACCCCGGGAGATCTCGTCCTGCGTCCAGTCGGCGAAGTCCTGGTCGGCCTCGCCGGACACCTGCCAGGCCATCGTGAGGTCCTGCAGCATCGCGGCGGGGAGGGCGGAGCTGTCAGGCAGCGCGGCCAGCTTGGCCAGCAGGGTCTGGCGCGACGACGCGGCGTGGTTGAAGACCGCCTCGTCCTGGCTCAGGCCGGACGAGCAGGCCGCGACGGCGTAGACGGCCCGTGTGATCGCGGTTCTGTCGGTACCGCTCTGGGCAAGCAGTCCCGCCAGCGCCTGCGCCGCCTGCTGCTGCGGCGGTAGCGCGGGCGAGGACACGGCGGAGGACACGGCCGAGGGTACGGCGGTGGGCGTGGTGTCGGGTGCGGCAGAGGACGTCGGCGCAGCGGTCGGCGACCACATGAATGTCAGGGCACCCGGGATCGTCACCGACGAAGAGCCGCGCGACACGACCAGCCTGAGATCGGTGGAGTAGGTGCCTAGTTCAGTGGAGTCTGCCTTGCCGTAGAGCGTCGCCTCCCCGCCGCGGGTGGATTCTTGGCTGATTATCCCGCTGCCAGACCTGACCCAGGCGCCCGCCTGCAACCGGTAATCCTGGGGCGAGACAACGACGCTGGCCACGGCACCGCCCTGGCCCACGTGAGCGCAGTCAGGAGGGTCGGGTGCCATCGAAGCGTAAAGGGTGCCCGAGGGACCAAACCAGACCGCGAGGACGTGTCGCATCCCGGCCGGCAGGTCCGGCTCGATCTGCGCGCCGGTGGCGACGTTGGCGAGCACGGCCGCGGCGTCGTCGGCGCAGACGCCGGCCAGGGTGGCTAGGACGTAGCCGGCCTGCGTGCCATCCGGGCTGAACACGAAAGGTCCGGGCGCCGTGTTGCCGAATACCTGGGGGTTCGCGGGGCCGAACGGGACCGCCCGGCCCTCCGCGTCGACCCGATACAGCGTTTGCGGGCCACCGGAGGCGGACACTCCTATTCCCCATCCCACGATCACGTCGGCTGGAGGAGCGGCGGCGACCAGGCTGAAGGAGTTGTCGAGAGCGAAACGGCTCTTGGGCAGCCCGGAGATGACGATCGGGACCGGCTTGGAGCCATCATCGGGAAAGCTCACCAGGACTGGCGCATTCCCTGTCGTGTACTCGCCGGACAGCAGCCGGTCGCCCTGGAACGCGACCGACTCGCAGCTGCAATGCCACGTGCGCAGCCGGTCACTGCCCACAAGGAACTCGCCGACCACCTGGCCGTCTGACCACGCCGCCCTGGTCCCGTCGGCTGACCAGGCTAGCTGCCCTGCGCCAGCTCCCTTCGGGAAGGTGGCGAGAGTCCTTACCGACCCGTTGCCGGTGCGGAGGTCCACCGATGTCGCCGTGGCGTAGATGAGCGCCGGTGTCGGCGTCGGCGGCGGTGCCGGGTGCCTGGCGGGCCTGGCCACGATGACAGCCGCGGCTGCGGCGGCGCCGACGGTCACGACGATTCCGGCCGTCACCGCGGCCTTAACCGCGCCGGCATGCCCGTGCGCGAGATGGCGCCGCAGCCTGACTCGGTGCACGGCGGTGCTCTGCACCGCGGCCGTCCCGCCCGATGGCCACAGCGCGGCCAGCAGCAGGGCCGCCCCGGCCAGCTGGGACCGGCCGCGCTGCTCCCAGTCCGGGCCGTAGGCTTCCCCGGCGGCGATCCGCAGCCCGGCGACAAGCGCGGCCCCGTCGGCGGGTCGGCTGGCGGGGTTCTTGGCCAGCCCGGCGGCCACCAGCGGGCGCAGCGGCTCGGGGACTGGCTCCAGCGGCACCGGTTCGGCCAGGTGCTGGTGCATCAGCATCTCCGCCGTGTTCCCGGTAAACGGGGGACTCCCGGTCAGGCACTCATAGAACGTCGCCGTGGCCGCGTACACGTCGGTCGCCGGGCTGGCCGGACTCCCGGCGAATTGCTCCGGCGGCGCGTACGCCAGCGTGCCCGCCGCCGTCGCGTGCTCCCCGGCCCGCGCGGCGATCCCGAAGTCGGTCAGCTTGCTGGCCCCGGCCCCGTCGATCAGCACGTTCTCCGGCTTGTAATCCCGGTGCACTACTCCCCGCCGGTGCGCCGCGGCCAGGCCGAGCAGGGAGCCCTGCAGGACCACCAGTGCCGCCTCCGCGGAGGTCTGGCCCTGCCGGGTCAGGATGTCGCGGAGCGAGACCCCGTCGATGAGCTCCATCACGATCGCTGCCCCGTGCGGCGACTCCACGTACTCGTACAGCCGGACCACGTTCGGATCGTCCAGCGAGGCCAGCACCACCGCCTCGGCCCGGAACAACTCGGCGAACTCCGGGCCGGCCAGCAGCTCACCGCGCAGGTACTTGATCGCCACCC
>JASHTQ010000371.1 GCA_030040475.1 Streptosporangiaceae bacterium | reverse complement strand
CCGCGGATGGCTCGGGTGGCCGCACCCGGGGCCGGTGCCTGGGTGCTCATGCCGCGGCGCTAACCGCGAAGGTGACGGTCTTGCCGCCGGTCAGGCCGAGCCGGGAAACCGTGTCGGAGCCGTACTTCTCCGCCTGGTCGGGTCCTTGCTGGTCCGCGCCGGTCGCGGGCCGGGTTACCAGCCCGGTCACGAAAAGCACGGTGTCCGCGGCGGGCGTATAGCTGACCGTGCCGGCCCGCCGGTCCCACACCGCGTCTGGACCGCTGGCCAGCGCTTTGAAGTGGGTGGTGCGGTCGTGCACGTAGTCCGCCAGCGTGAGCCAGTCCGGATTCTTCAGTGGTATCCGGTAGTAGGCGCTGTACTTGGCCACCAGCAGGTTCAGCCAGTCGAACAGGAGCGACCGGCCGGGCGCGAACTGGTGCAGATTGGTCTGATGCACCGTGAACGGGTAGACCGAGCCGCGCATCACCTGGCCAAGCGCCAGCTCCGCCTCGGCCGCTAGATACTCGCCGTAGCCGAAATCCCGGTCATTGCGCTGCAGCGAGCCGTGCACGCCGTACATCGAGTTGTACCAGGACAGCTGCTCCTGCTGCGTGGTGGCTTCGAACGCGATGTTGGTCGGCCAGGTGGGCACGAGCAGCAGATCGGGCTGGAGCGGGATGTAGATGCCGCTGTTAAAGGAATCGGGCTGCTCGCTGCGGAACGACATGTCGCCGGCGATGTACCTCACACCGAGGTCGCTCGCCGCCTTGAGCAGTGCCTTGTTCGCGGCGTGGAGCCCGAAGTCGGTCACCGGACCGGGTATCTGGATCGGGTCGAGCGCGGTGGACGGGAGGTCACGGCTGTGCGGGTTGTACACGCCGAGACCGGAATACTCCGGCGGCTTCAGCACGGCACCAGGCACTTCCAGGCCGATCAGTGCCGCCGCGACCAGGTTGTCCCTGATCTCCTGGTAGTTCTCGTGATACGGGGTGAAGTTCATGGCCGGGTGGGTCAACGTGTGGTTGATCCAGCGGAACTCGTGGCGCAGGGATCTCGAGTAGCTCGTCAGCGGGTCGGACGTGCCCTGCGCCGAAGACTGGGCGGGCGCCGACGGGTCGAGCCTGCCGCCGTTGTACGCGAGGTTGAGCGTGAAGCCGGCCGCGAGCGGGTAGCGCCTTCGCAGCTCCGCCTGCTGCTGGCTGACCGCGGCGGCATCCGACCCCGATAGCCGGAACGCACCGGTCAGCCCCTGCGGCCAGCCGGTCACGTCGGCGTTGAACCAGTCGTCGACGTCGACGTTCAGCCAGTGGCGTTGCTCGCCGAGGAAGATCCCGCGGGTGGCCCACCGCAGCAGCCCGTATCCGAGCAAGCTGGTCACCGGCAGCGTCGGACTGAGCACGAAGGTCAGCGCCGCCCGTTCCCTGCCGTCCGCGGCCGTGCTGAGCACCCCGAGGACGGCGGAGTCCACGGTCAGCAACGGCCGCGCGTCGCCGCCCGTCGCGACGCTCGTGCGATACACGTAGGTCCCGGAGATTGGGATCCGGATCGCGGGGCTGAGGTAGTCGAAGACCTTCGTGCCTGCCTTCGTCAGCCTGGCGAGCACCGGAACCGTCCCGACCGCGCCCTCAGATCGCGCCCGCAGGTAGTAATCCTCCGGGACCTCGCCAGGTGCGGCATTGAGCGCGACCTGGCGGACCCGGAAGGCGCGCTCGTAGTCCCAGAGCGCTTCCCACTCCGCGTCGTCGAACGCGCTGACGTACTGGCCGGCCCTGCTGCGGTACGCCAGCGTGTTGCTCGTCAGCAAGATGGCGTTGTACCGGCCGGTCCCGTCGGCGCGCACCAGCGTGTCCGCGCTCAGTGCCTGGCGGTTAGCGACGAAGACCTCATACGGCGTCCCGATCTGGTCCAGGATCGTCCGCCACGCCGGCAGCTCGGGATCGTCCTCATCCGCGGCGATGACCAGCTGACGCAGCATGACCTTGGTCCCGGGGACCGCCGAACGGCCAGCCGCCGCCTTGGTACGAACCGGCACCCGTGACGTGCGCGGCTGCGACGGCTGGGCCGGCATGATCGTCATGGAGTCAAGAGCCGCCATGCTGACGGTGGTGCCCGGCAGCGGCCAGTTCCGGCTGATCAGGGTGAAGGCAGCCAGCGCCGTCGGCACGGCGCCGAGCAGCGCCCGCCGAGTCCAGACCGCGGCCGGCCGGTCAGCCCACTGCCGCCCAGGGCGCGTCGCCGCATCGGCGGTCGGCGCGCGGTGACGTCCCGCGTTCACTCGCGGTAAGCCTTAGCTCGAGACCTATGCCACTCAGGCCGGCCGAGATGCCCCGGTACCTGCCGCCCGGGTAGACGCATCACGCATCTGTCGCCCTCCCTGCCCGCCCAGGGTCGACGCCGTCACGTATGTCCCCAGCCTGGTGTTCGTCACCACGCTCAACTGGCCGACAGCAACGGCTCGAGCCCGCTCCATAGGCGGACCACGTCGGCATGACGGCCGCCCCTCCATCTACCAAGACGCACATGCACGGAGGTCGGTTTACCCAGACACGTCCGTAGAAAAGCTAATTGATAATGATATAGCGGGCTTTGCCGGGTCTGCGGAACGCGGCGGCGGCCCCGGGCAGCAGGACCGGGTTCGGCGGTCATCGGCCGCCGCGACACGGTCCAGGCCCGCGGCGGTCGGCGCTGCTGGCCCAGCCTGTTGTGTAGCGTTGATGGCCGGAGGCGCGATGCGGATCGGCTTGTTCGTCACGTGTCTGACCGACACACTGTTCCCTGACACCGGCAAGGCCGTGGTCGCGGTGCTCGAGCGGCTCGGCCACCGGGTGGAGTTCCCCGCCGGGCAGGCCTGCTGCGGCCAGATGCACTTCAACACCGGCTACCGGCGGGAGGCCACGCCGATGGCACGGGGGTTCGCGGCGGCGTTCGGCGGCTACGAGGCGGTGGTCACGCCCTCGGCGTCCTGCGCCGCCATGGTCCGCGAGTACTACCCGGCGCTGGCGGCCGAGGCCGGCGACGAGAGCCTGGCCAGGGCCGTGGCGCAGGTCGCGCCGCGGACCTACGAGCTGTCGGTGTTCCTGGCCGACGTGCTCGGCGTGACCGACGTGGGCGCGTACTTCCCGCACCGGGTGACCTACCACCCGAGCTGCCATTCGCTGCGCATGCTCCGCGTGGGCGACGCGCCGGCCCGGCTGCTCGGCGCGGTCCGCGGCCTGGACCTGGTCGACCTGCCCGACGCCGAGTCCTGCTGCGGGTTCGGCGGCACGTTCGCGGTGAAGAACCCGGACGTGTCCGCGGCGATCTGCGCCGACAAGGTGGCCGCGATCAGGCAGACCGGCGCCGAGGTGGTCTGCGCGGCCGACAACTCCTGTCTCATGCACATCGGCGGCGCGCTGACCAGGCAGCGGTCAGGCGTGGCCACCATGCACCTGGCCGAGATCCTGGCCCGCACCGAGGACGCGACGTGACGCCGGAGGCCGGGCCGCTGGCTACCGGACCGGAAGCTGCCGGGCCGCTGGCTGCCGGGCCGGAGGCTGCCGGGCCGCATCCGGGGATGCCGACGTATCTCGGCATGCCGTCCTTCCCGGTCGCGGCGCGGGCCGCGGTGGCCGACTCGCAGCTGCGGCGCAACCTCACGCACGCCACGCACACGATCCGCGCCAAGCGCGCGGGCGCGGTCGGCGAGCTGGCCGACTGGCAGGAGCTTCGCGCCGCCGCCAAGGCGATCAAGGACCACACCCTGGCGCACCTGGACACATACCTGGTCCGGCTGGAGCAGAACGTCACCAGCGCCGGCGGCCACGTGCACTGGGCGCAGGACGCGGCGGAGGCGAACGCGATCGTGGCGGGCCTGGTCCGCGCGGCGGGCGCGGATCGCGTCGTCAAGGTCAAGTCGATGGCGACCCAGGAGACCGGGCTGAACGAGGCGCTGGCCGCCGACGGCATCGGCGCGCTCGAGACCGACCTGGCCGAGCTGATCGTCCAGCTCGGGCACGACCTGCCCAGCCACATCCTGGTCCCGGCCATCCACAGGAACCGCGCCGAGATCAGGGAGATCTTCCGCCGCGAGATGCCCGACGCGCCGCGCGACCTCACCGACGAGCCGCGGATGCTGGCCGCGGCCGCGCGCTCGCACCTGCGCCAGGCGTTCCTTTCCGCCACGGTCGGCGTCTCCGGCGCGAACTTCGCGATCGCGGAGACCGGCTCGCTCGTCGTGGTGGAGTCCGAGGGCAACGGCCGGATGTGCGTGACGCTGCCGCAGACGCTCATCTCCGTGGTGGGGATCGAGAAGATCCTGCCCACCTGGCGGGACCTCGAGGTGTTCCTCGCGCTGCTGCCCCGCTCCTCGACGGCGGAACGGATGAACCCCTACACCTCGATATGGACCGGGGTGACGCCGGGAGACGGGCCGGACGACTTCCACCTCGTGCTGCTCGACAACGGCCGCACCGCCGCGCTCGCCGACCACGTCGGCAGGCAGGCGCTGCGCTGCATCAGGTGCTCGGCCTGCCTGAACGTGTGCCCGGTCTACGAGCGGGCGGGCGGCCACGCCTACGGCTCCCCGTACCCCGGGCCGATCGGCGCGATCATCTCGCCGCAGCTGCGCGGCGTCTCGTCCGCGGTCGACGCGTCGCTGCCGTACGCGTCCACGCTGTGCGGCGCGTGCTACGAGGTGTGCCCGGTCGCCATCAACATCCCCGAGGCGCTGGTTTACCTGCGCGGCAAGGTCGTCGACGCGAAAAGACAAAAACATTTTTCTCCCGAACGAACCGTGTTTCACGCCTCAGGCCGCGTGCTTCGCTCTGCCCGGCTGCTCGCCGCCGCGCAGCGCGCGGCATCGGTCGGCGGCAGGCTCGTGGCGAGGTCGGGCCGGATCAGGCGGCTGCCGCCGCCGCTGAGCGGCTGGACCGAGACCCGCGACGCCCCGGCCCCGCCGCACGAGTCGTTCCGTGCCTGGTGGGCCCGGACGAGGGCAAGCCAGCCGAAGGAGAGCAGGCGATGAGCGCCGCGAGGGAGCAGATCCTGGCCAGGATCCGCGCCGCCGCCGGAGCCGCAGGTACCGCCGGCGCGGCAGGCCCGGCCGGCCCGGCCCCGAGTGGCGCGGACGTCGACGCGGCCTACGCGGCGCTGCCGCGCGAGTACCTGCGCGCGCACCACGACCGCGACATCACGGACCTGTTCGCCGAGCGCGCCGCCGACTACCGCGCCGTGGTGGAGCGGGTCACGCAGGCCGGCCTGCCCTATGCCATCGCCCGGGTGCTGACCGACCGCGCCGCCGAGGTCGCGCCCACCGCGAGGCCGGGTGACACCGCGAGGCCGGGTGACGCCGGCACGGCGGACGGAACCGGGACGACGGCCGGAACCGGGACGACGGCCGGAACCGGGACGGCGGACGGAACCGGCACGACGGACGGCTCGCAGACATCGGATGTCTGCGACCCGGCCTTCGTGGTGCCCGCCGGGCTGCCGGCGGAATGGCTGGCCGAACTCCCGGCCAGCATCCGGCTGGCCAGTGACACGCCGCCGCTGTCGGCGGCCGAGCTCGACCGCTCGGCGGGCGTGCTGACCGGCTGCGCGGTCGCGATCGCCGAGACGGGCACGATCATCCTCGATCACGGCCCGGGCCAGGGCCGCCGCGCGCTCACCCTGGTGCCCGACTTCCACCTGGTCGTCGTCGGGTCCGATCAGGTCGCCGCGGACCTGGCCGACGCGTTCGCCAGGCTGGACCCGGCCCGCCCGCACACGCTCATCTCCGGCCCGTCAGCCACCAGCGACATCGAGCTGATCCGCGTCGAGGGCGTGCACGGCCCTCGCAACCTGCACGTCCTGCTGTTGACCTCCTCGCCGTGAACGGCTGAGATTCCCATGCGCTGCTCGTGTCACTTTTGCCCCACCGGACCCGCTCGCCGAGCCCAGCGGCGGGGTGCGTGTCCCCCCGGCCCCGGTAGACGGGGGTTGTGACCCACGCACCCCAATCGATTAGTCCAGGAGGCGGGATGCGTGTCCTGATGGCCCGACACCCGAGGGACCGCAGTTGACTAATGGTGCCTATGAGGTAGATGAGAGATGATCGTCGGCGGATTACCGAGGTACCAGGTCTCGAGTCCAGAGCCTTTCTTCCCGCGAGGCACTAATCCGGGTCCGGTCACGACGGCCTGATATAGCCGACGGTCAGCAGCAGGTTGGCGTACAGGCGCTCGTCGCCGGTCGCGACGCAGATGGCCAGGTCCGGCTCCCTGCAGGTGGCGTAGAAGTCGAGCCGGCCGAGCGGCTCAACCGGCACGGCCGGCCCGAGCAGCGCGCGGTAGGCAGCGAACGCGGCCGGCTCGCCGCCCGTGTCCGGGCGCATCACGTGCGCCGCTTCCACCGGCACCGCGGCCAGCAGCGGCTCGAGCACCTGGTCCACGGTGACCAGGCCGGGGCGCAGGTTCAGGTGGATCAGCGCCGCGCGCGGGCCGATGTTGGTGGCGTGCGAGTAGTTGGCGTCGGCGAGCAGGACCTTGCCGCCGTGCCCGCACCCAGCCAGCGCGGCGAGCAGCGGGGGGTGGATGAGCGGGAAGCGCAGCACGCCAAGCAGGGTACTGCGGGCGACGCCGGCCGCTTGATCACTCGGGGCGAACACCGGCAGGGAATTTGTCAGGGCTCTTCTTTCTTGAGTGTGATTGACTCAAGCTTTGGAGGCTCAATGAGTGAAACGCTCACGCTGCCGGTCCTGCCGCTGGACGACGAGGTGGTGCTGCCAGGGATGGTGGTGCCGCTTGAGACGTCACAGCCGGAGGTCGGTGCCGCGATCGACGCGGCACGGACCCCGTCCCGGCAGGTGCCAGGCGTGCGTTCTGAGATTAAGGCACGGGTGCTGCTCGTGCCGCGGCTGCCCGACCGCGGGCTCGCCGGAGTGGGCACGCTGGCCCTGGTCGAGCAGGTCGGGCGGCTGCCAGGCGGGCAGCCTGGTGCGGTGGTCCGCGGCGTCAGCAGGGTCAAGATCGGCTCTGGCACCACGGGTCCCGGGGCTGCCCTGTGGGTCGAGGGCACCGTGGTCGAGGACACCGGCCAGGGGCCGACGGCCGACGAGCTGGCCCAGCAGTACAAGTCGCTGGTCACCGGGATCCTCCAGCAGCGGGGTGCCTGGCAGGTCATCGACGCCATCCAGCAGCTGGACGACGCGTCGGCGATCGCCGACCGGGCCGGTTACGCCAGCTACCTGAGCTCGGCGCAGAAGCTGCAGCTGCTTGAGACCCAGGATCTGGTCGAGCGGCTCGAGCTCATCATCGGCTGGACCAGGGAACACCTGGCCGAGCTGAACGTGGCCGAGTCCATCCGCAAGGACGTCCAGGAGGGGATGGAGAAGCAGCAGAAGGAATT
>JASHTQ010000370.1 GCA_030040475.1 Streptosporangiaceae bacterium | reverse complement strand
CCCCGGCCCCGGGGCCGGCCCCGGCCCCGGCGGCGGCCCAGGCGCCGGCGGCCTGGCAGGCCCCGCGTCCGGCGGGCTGGTGGGTACGGGCTGGCTGATCGCGGGCGTGCACAAGGACGCCGCGACCGGAACCCAGTGGGCGGCCGGGGTGATCAGGGCGGGCGACATGCGGCACGGCTTCGTGCTCGCGGTCGGCGGCCAGCAGGGCCTGCCGGGGGTGGCCGGCCTGGCCGTCGAGCAGGCGGCGCTGGTGGCCGCGCTGGAGATCACCAGGGACCTGGCGGTGCTCGCGGTCGAGCAGCAGTTCGCCTCCAACGCGCTGCACGACCTGGTCACGGGCACGACCGCGGACATGGACGACGCGCTGGCGAGGGCGGTCAGGTTCGGCTGGGACCTGCAGCGCCCGCTGACCGTGCTCGTTGCCAGGGCATGCGGCGCCGAACGGGCCGAGGAGTCGACCCGCCAGCAGGAGGCCTCGGCGCTGCGCGCCGTCGAGCTGTGGACACGGGCGGTCCGCGACCGGGACCGGCACGCGGCGGTGGCCGGCTTCGCCACCGAGCTTGTGGCGGTGGTCGGCCTGGCCGACGCGGTCGGGCTGGCCCGCAAGGTGCACGCGGACATGACGGCAGGGACGGGCCGGGCCTACTCGGTAGGCGTCAGCCAGGTCGCCGCCGGGACCGGGACGGGACCGCCCGACATCCCGCGGCTCTACGAGGAGGCCAGGGTCGCGCTGCAGGTCGGCCAGCGGCTGAACGGCCGCGGCGCGGTCACCAGCTTCGCCGGGCTCGGCCTGTACCGGCTGATCAGCAACGTGAGCCAGGCCGAGCTGCGCGCGTTCGTCGACGACACGCTCGGCCCGGTGCTCAAGCTGCCCGAGCCGGCCCGCGCGGACCTGCTCAAGTCGCTTGCGGTGCTGTCCAGCACGCGGTTCAACGTGGCCGAGTCGGCCCGCATCCTGCACTATCACTACAACACCATGCGGTACAGGGTGACCAAGCTGGAGCGGATGCTCGGCGATTTCGCGACCGACGCGGCGGTCGCGCTGCGGATCGGCGTCGCCCTCGAGATCCTCCGGATGGACGAGATCTCCGGCGACGCGCGCCTGTGAGCTCTCACCTCGTGCGAAAATGGCTGGGATGGCGACCATCGTGGCCTTCCACGCCCACCCGGACGACGAGGTGCTGCTGACCGGCGGAACGCTGGCCAAGCTGGCCGCGCCGGGCGGCCGCCGCGGCGACATCCCAGCGAAGGCGGCATAACGGCATGGTCGAGATCAAGACGGCGGCGGAGATCCAGGCCATGCGGGCCGCCGGGCAGGTCGTGGCGCAGATCCTGGCGACAGTCCGGGCCGAGGCAAGGGCCGGGATGCGGACGGCCGAGCTTGACGAGGCCGCCCGCGGCGTGCTTGCGCAGGCGG
This sequence comes from Streptosporangiaceae bacterium, assembly GCA_030040475.1. The sequence goes on along the minus strand of JASHTQ010000370.1, from coordinate 6,418 downwards.
GCGCCACCTCGCCGTTCCTCGGCTACCGGCCCGCGTTCGCCCCGGTCCCGTTCCCCGCGACGATCTGCACCTCGGTCAACGACGCCGCGCTGCACGGGATCCCGGGCCGCTACAAGCTAGCCGACGGTGACCTGCTCAGCGTGGACTGCGGCGCCGTGCTGGACGGCTGGGCGGCCGACGCCGCGATCTCCTTCACCATCGGGCCGGCGCGCCCGGCCGACCGGCGGCTGATCGCCACCACCGGCGACGCGCTGCAGGCCGGCATCGCCGCGGCGGTGCCCGGGGCACGGATCGGCGACATCTCGGCTGCCATCGGCGCCGCAGGACGCGCCGCGGGCTACGGGATCTGCACCGACTTCGGCGGCCACGGCGTCGGCCGGTCCATGCACGAGGACCCGCACATCCCCAACGAGGGCCCGCCGGGCCGCGGCCGCCGCCTCGTCCCCGGCCTGGTCATCGCCATCGAGCCCTGGTTCCTGGCCGGCGGCAGGGACCGCTACCACATCGACGACGACGGCTGGACCATCCGCAGCACCGACGGCAGCCGCGCCGCCCACGTCGAGCACACCGTCGCCGTCACCGAGGAAGGCCCCCAGATCCTCACCCTGCCCTGAGTGCGCCGAGCACCAGCGGCGCAACCTGGTCCTGACGGCTGATCGGCGGCGTGATGCCGGGGTCGATGCCCGGCCCCGCCGCGGCGACCCAGGCGGTCGTGACCTCGGGCTCGCGGCCGCCGTGCCCGCCCCGGTCCAGGTGGCCGTGGTCGGTGGCGACCACGACGGTCCAGCCCTCCCGAGGGTAGGACGGCCGGGACCTGACCGCGGATAGCAGCGTCCCCACTCGCCGGTCGGCGGCAGCCGCCGCCGTCCGGTAGGCCGCGCCCGCGCCCGCGAGGTGCCCGGCCACGTCGACGGCCCCGAGATAGACGAACGACAGTCGCGGAGCCTCATCCCCCGCCAGGATCCCCGCCGCGAGGGCGGTGATCGACTCGTCTGCCTCGTCCCATGCCGTCACGCTCGTCTCCGCGGCGGGGACGAACTCGCGCCGGCCCGCCTCGGCGAACAACGGGCCGCCGTCGGCGGCCAGCGCCAGCGGCGGCCACCCGCTGACCGCGAGCAGCGTGGGCAGCCCCGCCCTGGTGGCCACGGTCACGAAGTCGGGATGATCGGCCAGCCGGTGACCTGTCAGGTCGTTGCCGGTGATCCCGTGCCCGGCCACCCCGGCGCCGGTGGCGATCGTCGCCCAGCACGGCCCGGACACGGTGGGCGTGCCGTCGTCGATGACGACCGGGGTGAGGAAGCCCTCGCGGCGCAGCGCCCAGATGGCGGGCGTGGTATCCGGGCCGAGCAGGTCGAAACGGACTCCGTCCACCCCGACCACGAGCACATGGCGTAGGGTCAGCCCACACGGATCAGAAGGGAACACGGATGTCATCCTCGCCGGAGTCGGAGCACCTCGACAACCGCCACCGCGACACGCTGCACCAGATCTTCGCCCACCCCACGAGCCACAACGTCGAGTGGCACGCGGTGCTGTCGCTGCTGGACGCGGTCGGCACGACCGAGCGGCGGCACGACGGCAAGGTCCTGGTCAGGGTCGGATCGCAGGAAGCCTTCCTCGACCCCCCCGCCCACAAGGACGTCGACGACCAGATGGTCATCGACCTCCGCCACATGCTGACCGAAGCCGGCTACGCCCCGTCCTAGGGCCACGCCCCGTCCCAGGGCCACACCCCGGCGTCACCCCCGGCCTGATCACGGGCCGTCAACGGCCGGAGCGTCGATATCGGCCATGCCGACGATCCTGCGGAAAGAGTAACGGCTCACCGCGGAAAGCCACGGCCTCATCAGGCCGGGCTCGGGCAGCGGCTCCAGCCGGCGCAGGTCAGGCAGGACGCTGGCGAGGCTGGCCGCGTCGTCGTCACCGGCCGGCTCGGCCTTGACCAGAACCTCGGCCCAGGACCTGCCGTCCGCCGCGGCCAGGGCCGGGAATATCTGCTCGGCCGCTGCCGGGTAGCCGATCATTATCGCGAGCAAGAGCATGACGCCCTTGTACGGTCCCGGATAATCCTCGGTCCCGACGAAGGCGGAAAGCTCCGCTCCGGCCAGGGGCGCCCGGATGAGCCGGTACGTATTCACGAATCTTTTCGCCGCCCGAGGCGTCGGTATCAGCACATTCAGCCGGCACATGAAATCGACCTCGCGCGGGTCGACAAGCAGTCCGATCGGGAGATCGTAGCTGGCGCCGACCGGCGCAGTGGCGGCCAGCAAGACGTCCTGCTGGCCGCCGGCGGCGGCCTCGCCGGCACTGACTGGCGCGTCCGCGCCGGCGGCGACCGGGGCGAGCCCGGCCGGATTAGCCGCGCTGCTCGGCAGCATGTTGCCGATGATCCGGCCGAAGCCGGAGGCGCTCATCGGCCGCAAGTTGAACGGGATCTGGAAGATCTTCTCCAGATACTGCTGCGGCGTGGTCCGCCACATCTGGTACTCGGGAGCCACCGCGCCGAACTCCCGGCTGTACTGCTCGGCGAGGGAACTGAGCAGCCAGCGCGGGTCGACCGCGACGACGACGACGAAAAGATCGAGCGCCAGCATGAGATGAATCGCCTCGAGGACCTGCACGACTCGTGCCGCGTTACATCTGTCCAGGTCGTCTATGTACAAGATGATGCGCTCTACCCGGTCGGCCCGGCCATCGATGCTTCCTTGCAGCAGCCATTCGCGCAGATCCTGGAAGTCATGGCTGACGGTGGAGAGCAGGCCGAGGCGGCTTTGATAGTCGCTGGACGCCGCCCGCCGGGCGAAATAGGTGTCGAGGAATTTCCCGGACGCGACGTCCGCAAGCCTTGTTTCCGCGGTCGCGCGATCGCCGATCGCGCGGTCCCTGGCCGCCTCTAGCGATCGTTTGTGCTCTTCGGCCTTTTGCCGGCTGTCCCGTATTGCCTGGTCGGCCTTTATCAGCGGCTGCAGCGAGCCGCCCACGGCAGCCACCGCCGCCAGCGCGGACAGCACGGCCGGCCAGCCGACCGTGCGCGCGATGACCACGGACGCCGCGATGAGGCCGGCCGCGGCGACGAGCAGCGCCAGTGCCAGGTAACGTTTCCTGCCCCCGTGTCGGAGGAACAACCCGAACGCTCGCACCCGTGGCCACAGGCCGCGCAGCACTCCGGCGATGCTTCCGGCCTCGTCCAGGGCCTTGGCCGCCTCGGGGCCCACCGTCTTGCGGATCTGATCGTCATCCCCGAGGGCCTCGCCGGCCGCCTGGACCGCCGCGAGGGCGTCGTCGGCGCGGGAAATTGCCCCCAAGGCGTCGCTGGCCTGCTCCTCCCGTTCCTGCGCATCCTTGAGCGACTTGGTAGCGTCCGCTCGCTCGGCGGCGATCTGGCCGAGCAGCCCGCTGCCCCCTGGCCGGTCGTAGAGCGCGGGCACGGAGAGTTGCTCGAAGATGTGCGTCACCAGGCTGGCCCACAGGTTGTCCTCGGCATATTGCCAGGCATTGAAGACGATCTGCCGGACATTAATGCACCAGGGCCTTATTTCCGGCTGATTCGGCTTGGTCAGCTCGGCGACTTTCTGGCGCAGCAGCGCCATGAACGTGCTTTTCCCCGATCCCCAGTCGCCGAACAATCCTATGGCCAGCGGCGGCGCGGTATTCCGATCGGCGATCACCCAGGTCAGGGAATTGAGGTCGGCATCGAGATCGAGCAGGTCATTCGGCTTTTCCGGCACGTTGTCGGAAAAGTATCCGGGCAGCACCACCTGGCGGCCGACCCGGCCGGTGTCGGTGACCCTGGCATAGCGGTAGCCAAGTCGGGTGGTGTCGAGCACGCCGCCGACCGTCACGCCGAGCGACTCCGGCTCCAGGCGCACGGACAGCAGGTTGTCCGGCATGGCCCCGGGATGGCGGACCTGCCAGGCGCTCCAGGCTTGATCGATGGATGCCGCCAGGGGCCAGCTGATCGGATCGTAGGCGCCGCGCGTCACGTCGGCGGAGGTTCCGCCGACCCACACGTGCAGCTGGTCGTGAATGGCCTCGATCCGGGTCGCGAAGTCGGTGAAGCTGGCCGCGGAAAGGGCGGACTGCAGCGAGCCCGGAGTCGGCAGCGGTACCCGGCCGAGGCCGGGCGCTCTCGTGGTCCTGGCCGCGTCGGGGTCGTCCGGGCCCGTGCCCCGGGCTTGCACCTCCCTGACCACCTCCGGCGGGATGCCGGCCGCGTAGAGCGGGTTGGCCTGGCCGTCCGCGACATCCGGCGCGAACGCCGCGGGCAGGCCGGGCTCGTTCCACCAGTCCCATGCCGGGATGGCCGCGTCGCCGGCCGCCCTCCGCAGCGCACCTTCGAGCAACCCCAGGTACGCGCGATGCCAGGGCAGGAACAGCGCGGTGTGGTGCTGGCTGTACGGGGCGTAGATGCCCGCGATCCTGGCATACTCCCCGTCGGCCAGCACGGCCGCGAAGGCCTGACGCAACGTCCTGACCTGCTGCGGCGTCAGCTCGCTCGTGTTGGGCCGCACGATCAGCCCCGGGGCCTCCGGCGTGCCCGGGTCCGAAGCGCTCATCGCGAGGGAACCTCCTGCGGACGCCGTCGTGGTGTCATCGGCAGGCGCGAACGTCCCGCGCCGCTGTGCCGGACTCCAATTGTGCCGCGGACTCCAATCTAGCCTCCGCCGCGGCCCCGGGCCGGGGCTAGCGCCTGACCTCGACCCTCGGGTCGTACGGCACGGTCCCCACGTCGACCGCGATCCCGGCGCCGTCGACAGGGATCACCGCGCCGTTGACGTAGGACGCCGCGTCGGACAGCAGCCAGCAGACGACCGCGGCGACCTCGTCGGCGCTCGCCGCCCGCCGCTGCGGCACCAGCGAGGTCACCAGCTCGTACGCCTCCCCGACCGGCAGCCCGCCGCGGGACGCGCCGAACTCCGCCATCTCCTCGTCCGCCATCTCGGTGATCGTCCACCCGGGGCACACCACGTTCGCCCGCAGCCCCTGGTGCGCGTGCTCGACCGCCAGCGACTGGGTCAGCATCGCCAGCCCGGCCTTGGTCGCCGCGTACCCGCCCATCCCGGCCGACGCCCGCAGCGCGGCCGACGAGGCGACCGACACCACCGCGCCGCGCCGCGCCAGCAGATGCGGCAGCGCGGCCGCCGCCACGTGAAACGCGCCGGCCAGGTTGACCGACACCAGCGCGGCAAAGTCGGCCGCGGACAGCTCGGCCACCCCGCCGGGCACCATGATCCCCGCGTTGAGCACCAGCCCGTCGAGCCCCCCGAACCGGTCGACCACGCAAGCCACGCACGCCGCCGCCTGGCCCGCGTCGCTGACGTCGCAGACCACGTCCACCGCCCCGGTCTGCCCGGCGACCGCCCGCAGCGGCTCAGCCCGGCGCCCGAAGATCGCCACCCGGGAGCCGCCCGCGCACAGCCGACGGGTCACCGCGGCGCCGATCCCGGTGCCCCCGCCGGTGACGAGGACAGCCGTCACGCGCTGCTCTTGGTCAGGTCGGGAAGCTGGCTGCTCGCCGACCGCCGCGCCCGGGTCACGAACGTGGACAGGAAGCCGATCACCAGCACGATCAGCGCGAACCAGGGCGCCAGGATCGTCGGGCTCGTGACCTTGTAGAAGGAGCCGTAGATGGCCCCCACGGTGATCGCGATCGCCACGATCGCGCACACCACGAGCCGCGCCCGGCCCGACGAGTGCGCGAAGCTGCGCAGCGACCCGACCGCCATCAGCAGGTACACCACCACCAAGGCGAACCCGCCGAACGTCGACCCCCAGGCGAACAGCGCGAAGTAGTGCGGCGTGGCGGGCAGCGCGAACAGCCCCTTCCACCACACGTCGAGCGCCAGCGTCACCAGCGAGGCGACGAGCAGGAACACGGTCGCGCCGAACGGCGAGTCGTACCGCCGCGAGGTCACCGCGAGCCTGGCCGGGATCCGCCGGTCGCGGGCCATCGCGAAGATCCCGCGTGACGCCGAGGTGGCGCAGCCGATCGCCACGGCCAGCATGTCGAACAGCACCACGAGCTCGAGCAGCCGGTCGATCCACGTCCCGCCGTACCCGCCGGCCGACTTGGCCGCGCCGAGCGCGAACAGCGGCGCCCCGGCCGCCGCGGTCAGCGTCTTGAGCGAGTAGTGGAACCCGGCCACCTCGACGTACGCCGCCAGGATGAAGAACACGGTCGCGATCCCGGCGGTGATCATCACCGCGGCCGGGATGTGCTTGTGCGGCTTGGGGGTCTCCTCGGCCAGGTTGGCGGCGGTCTCGAAGCCGACGAACAGCAGCACGCCGTACAGCACGCCGAAGAAGATGCCGCCCCAGCCGTCGGCCGACGAGGACGGCTCGAACGGCCGGGCGCTGTTCGCCGACCCCAGCTTGACGATGACCACGATGAAGAACACGGTGACGACGACGATCGAGA
>JASHTQ010000369.1 GCA_030040475.1 Streptosporangiaceae bacterium | reverse complement strand
CCGGTCTATACGTGCGTGCGGTCCGGTGCGACGGCGCTCCTCGCGGGCGCGATCAGCTATGCCCTCGGCGGCTGCGCGGTCATCGCGCCGGGGGAGATGTCGCTGCCGACGCCGTGCGCGCAGTGGGACCTGGGCACACTGCTCGGCCACCTGCGCGAATCCATGGCCGACCTGGAGGAAGCCCTCCGCACCGGCCGCCTCGGCGCGCCTCAGCCGGCCCCGCCCCAGCGGGCCACGGCGCCCGGCGATCCCGTCGAGGAGATCAGGGATCGCGCCGCCGAGCTCCTGTGCGCCTGCTACGGCTCGCCGGGCGCCGAGTTCGTGGTCGTGGGCGGCCTGCCGGTCTCGTCCGGCATCGTCGCGTGCACCGGGGCCATCGAGATCGCCGTGCACGGCTGGGACGTGTCGGCGGCCCGCGGGCGTGACCGCCCCATCCCGGCCGAACTCGCCACCCGGATGCTCGGGCTCTGCCCGCTGCTGCTGGCAGGCCGCGAGGGGCTGTTCGCCCTCCCGGTCGAGGTGCCGGCGGCGGCCCCCGCGGGCGACCGCCTCATCGGCCACCTCGGCCGCCGGCCCACTGGTTACTAGCCAGTAATATAGGAGACGGCAGCACTACTTCTCCTTTCTCCGATGGAGGCTGACCGTGCCCCGTACCGCACGCGATGTGGTCTTCGTGGATGGCGTCCGTACCCCGTTCGGCAAGGCGGGCCCGAACGGTCTTTACGCCCAGACCAGGGCCGACGACATGGTGGTGAGCGTGATCCGCGAGCTGGTGCGGCGCAATCCCGCGCTGCCGCCCGAGCGGCTCGGCGAGGTCGCGATCGCCGCCACCACGCAGACCGGCGACCAGGGACTGACGATCGGGCGCAGCGCCGCGGTCCTGGCCGGGCTGCCCAGGTCCGTGCCCGGGTACGCCATCGACAGGATGTGCGCGGGCGCGATGACCGCGGTGACCACGACGGCGGGCTCGATCGCCCTCGGCGCCACCGACGCCGCGATCGCGGGCGGGGTCGAGCACATGGGCCACCACCCGATGGGCTCCGGGGTCGACCCGAACCCGCGGTTCGTCTCCGAGCGGCTCGTCGACCCCTCCGCGCTCGTGATGGGCTCGACGGCGGAGAACCTGCACGACAGGTTCCCCGCGATCACCCGGGCCCGCGCCGACGCGTACGCGCTGGCCAGCCAGCGCAAGGTGGCGGAGGCGTACGCGTCCGGCCGGATCCAGCCCGACCTGGTCCCCGTCGCGGTGCGCAGCGCCGAGCGCGGCTGGGGGCTCGCCACCGCCGACGAGCCGCCGCGCCCGGACACCTCCATCGAGGCGCTGGCGGCGCTGAAGACGCCGTTCCGGCCGCACGGCCGGGTCACCGCGGGCAACTCCGCGGGCCTGAACGACGGCGCGACCGGGTGCCTGATCGCGGCGCAGGACGTGGCCGCCGAGCTGGGCCTGGACGCCAGGATGCGGCTGGTGGACTTCGGTTTCGCCGGGGTCGACCCGGAGGTGATGGGCATCGGGCCGATCCCCGCCACCGAGAGCGTGCTCGCCCGCAACGACCTGACCATGGACGACATCGGCCTGATCGAGATCAACGAGGCGTTCGCGGTCCAGGTGCTCGCCTTCCTCGACCAGTTCAAGATCGCCGACGACGACCCGCGGGTGAACCCGTGGGGCGGCGCGATCGCGCTCGGCCACCCGCTTGCCAGCTCGGGCGTCCGGCTGATGATCCAGCTCGCCCGGGAGTTCGCCGAGCGTCCAGACGTCCGCTACGGTCTGACCACGATGTGCGTCGGGCTGGGCATGGGCGGCACCATCCTGTGGGAGAACCTCAATGCCTGACCTCGACCAATCGGTCATCACCGCCCTGTACCCGGCGGAGGTGGTCACCAAGGCCCTGGTCCGTGACGTCCAGCTGCCCTACGGGGCGGGCACGATGGCCCTGATCACGCTGGACAACGGCCACGACCACACCAGGCCGAACACGTTCGGCCCGGCGAGCCTGCTCGCGCTGCGGCACGCGCTGCAGGAGGTGGCCGCGAGGAACGATATCGCCGCCGTGGGCGTCACCGGCAAGCCGTTCATCTTCGCCACCGGCGCGGACCTGGGCTTCGCCAAGCTGGTTGACAGCCGGGACCTGGCGCTGGCCGTCGGCAGGCTCGGCCACGACGTCTTCCGCAGGCTTGGCGAGCTCGGCGTGCCGTCTTTCGCGTTCGTGAACGGCGCCGCGCTCGGCGGCGGCCTGGAACTCGCGCTGCACTGCTCGTACCGGACGATCTCCTCCGACGTCACCGCGGTGGCGTTCCCCGAGTGCCTGCTCGGCCTCGTGCCCGGCTGGGGCGGCACCTACCTGCTGCCCCGCCTGATCGGCCCGGCGCAGGCACTGAAGGTCATCGTGGAGAACCCGCTCGGCCAGAACCGCATGCTGCGCGCCGCGGAGGCCCATTCCCTCGGCATCGCCGATGCCGTCTTCGACCCCGCCGACTTCCTCGCCGAGTCTCTCCGCTGGGCCGCCAGGGTGCTGACCGGAGAGGCCACGGTCACTAGAGCGGCCGTCGAGGAGAACTGGGACCAGGCCGCCAGCCTGGCGCGCTTCCTCACCGACGGCAAGCTGCACGGCGCCGCGCCCGCCCCGTACCGGGCCATCGAGCTGGTGACCGCGGCCAGGGACTCCTCCCGTGACGAGGCGTTCGCAGCCGAGGACGAGGCGCTCGCGGACCTGCTGCTCAGTGACGAGATGCACGCCGCGCTCTACGCGTTCGACCTGACCCAGAAGCGAGCACGCAGCGCCGTCGGCGCCCCGGACCGATCGCTCGCGCGCCCGGTGACCAAGGTCGGGGTGGTGGGCGCGGGCCTGATGGCCGCGCAGATCGCGCTGCTGTTCGCGCGCAGGCTCGAGGTGCCCGTGGTGCTGACCGACCTGGATCAGGCCCGGCTCGACGCCGGCGTCGGCCACGTGCACGGCGAGATCGCGAAGCTGGCCGCCCGCGGCCGGATCAGCCCCGATGCCGCTAGTCGGCTGACCGGCCTCGTGACCGGGTCGCTGACCAAGGACGCGTTCGCCGACGCCGACTTCGTGATCGAGGCGGTGTTCGAGGAGATGGCGGTCAAGCAGCGGGTGTTCGCCGAGGTCGAGGCGGCGGTCCGGTCGGACTGCGTGCTCGCCACCAACACCTCCTCGCTGTCCGTGACGCAGATGGCGGCCGGGCTCGCTCATCCGGAGCGGGTGGTCGGCTTCCACTTCTTCAACCCGGTCGCCATGATGCCGCTGGTCGAGGTGGCCAGGGCTAACGGTACCGACGAGGCCTCGGTTGCCACGGCGCTGGCCGTCGGCCAGGCGCTGAAGAAGAACTGCGTGCTGGTGAAGGACTCCCCGGCGTTCGTGGTCAACCGCCTGCTCACCAGGTTCCTCGGCGAGGTCATCGGCTGCGTCGACGAGGGCACCCCGTTCGATGCCGCCGAGCACGCCATCGACCCGCTGGGCCTGCCCATGCCGCCGTTCCTGCTGCTCCAGCTGGTCGGCCCGGCGGTCGCGCTGCACGTCGCGGAGACGCTGCACGCCGCCTACCCGGACCGGTTCGCGATCTCGCCCAAACTGCGCGTCCTGGTCGAGTCGGGCCACACGGCCATCTACGGCCCCGACTTCTCGGTCGATGGAGCGGTCGCGGCGCTACTGCAGGGCGGCGACCGCCCCTCAACCGCCGAGCAGGTCAGGGAGCGTGCCCTGGAGGCGCTGGCCGAGGAGATCGCCCTGATGCTTGAGGAGGCCGTCGTCGCCGCTCCCGAGGACATCGACCTGTGCATGATCCTCGGCGCCGGCTGGCCCTTCCACCTCGGCGGCATCACCCCCTACCTCGACCGCACCGGCGTCGCCGAGAAGGTCACCGGCGCCAGGTTCCGGCCCTAGCCGCGAGGCAGGCCCGGCCGGGTCCCACCGGTTAGGGTGAGCAGAATGACTGCGATATTCCGGCTTTGCGACCAGTACGTGACGCGGCAGGCGGCGCTGGACCCGGTGGCGGCGGGGATGCGCGGGCTCCAGGAGCCCTTCCAGCCGGCTACGGATTACGGGCCCGACGGCGTCGCAGCGCGCGCGGAGCTGGTCGCCGCGACGCTTGCCGCGCTGGACGGGCTGCCGCCGACCTCGGCGGGCGACCGGCTGGCGGCAGGATTCCTGCGGGAGCGGCTCGAGGCGCACCGCGCCTGGCACGAGCTCGGCGAGCCTTTGCGGCTCCTGCGCGCCCAGTTCGGCCTGATCAATCAGGTCAAGGACAGCGTGGACATGCTGCCGCGCGACGACGAGGAGGGCTGGCGGAACACGGTCGCGCGGCTGGCGGCGATCCCGCGGATGTTCGCGGGCTGGCGGGAGAGCCTGGAGGCCGGGCTCGCCCGGGACCTGCGGGCCGCCCGGCGGCAGGCGCTCGGCGCGGCGGTCCAGGCCGATCGCTTCGCGGGCATCCACGACGACCTGGTCGCCGCCTACGGCGACGGCACGCTGGCCACCGACCTCGCCGCAGCCGCGGCTCAGGCGCACGCGGGCTACCACGAGATGTCGCGCTATCTGCGCGAGGATTACGCGCCCCGCGCGGCACCGGCAGACGGCGTCGGGGCCGAGCGCTACGCGGTGGCGGCAAGGCTCAGCCTGGGCGCGGACATCGACCTGGCGGAGGCCTACGAATGGGGCTGGGCGGAGCTGGACCGGATCTGGGCTGAGATGACGGCCGAGGCGAGCCGGGTCAGCGTCGGCGCGAGCGTGGACGAGGCGTCTGCCATCCTTGACCAGACCCAGTACGTGGACGGCGCGGGCGCCTATCTGGCCTGGCTGCAGGACCGCCATGACCGGGCGATCGCGCAGCTGGACGGCGCGGTTTTCGACATCGCGGCGCCGCTGCGCACTATCCGTGCCACCATCGCCCGCGGCTCGACCTCGGGATCGGCCTACTACACCCCGCCGAGCGAAGACCTGCGCAGGCCGGGCCGGACCTGGTGGCCGCTGGGCGGGCGGGACCAAGTCGGCAGGTTCCAGACCTGGTCCGAGCTTTCCACCGTCTTCCACGAGGGCGTGCCCGGTCATCACCTGCAGGCCGGCGCGGCCAAGATGGCCGGGAATGCTCTGTCGCGCTTCGCGAAGTGCAGCTTCGTCAGCGGGCACGGCGAGGGCTGGGCACTGTACGCCGAGCGCCTCGCCGACGAGCTCGGCTGGTTCTCCGAGCCCGGCACGCGGCTGGGCATGCTGGGCGGATCCGCGCTGCGAGCCGCGAGGGTGGTCATCGACATCGGCCTTCACCTGGACCTGCCGCTGCCCGACGGATCTCGGTGGACCTTCGACAGGGCCTGCGAGGTGCTGCGCGACCGCGGCCGGGCCGAGCCGCACCGGGTCAAGCCCGAGGTGACCCGCTACTGCGGCTGGCCGGGCCAGGCGATCGCCTACAAGCTCGGTGAGCGCGGCTGGCTGGCGGCCAGGCAGCAGGCCATGCGCCGTCCGGATTTCAACCTCAAGCGCTGGCACACCGCCGCGCTGAGCCTCGGCCCGATCGGCCTGTCCACCCTCTCCGATGCCCTGGCTCAGACCGGGTAAGGGTCAGGGCCGACGATCCAGGTGCGCAGGGACTTGGTCTCCTCGTCGGTCAGCTCCATCCGGGCGTTGAGGCTGAGCCTGATGATGTTGTCGGCGAAGGCCTCGGCCAGCGCGGCCGCGCCGGGTCCCGGATGCCTCCAGTCCACGCCGGCCAGTTGCAGCCCCTGCAGCACGAAGTGGATGGCCGGGCGGGGGATACGGGCGCCCCGGGTCAGGCAGGCGCCGCGCAGCCCGGGCTCGATCACGTTGAGCGGATCGTTGGCGGGTCCGTTCGCGGACAGGCGGGCGATCTCGCCGAACAGGATCTGGTAGGCCTCGGAGGTCAGCTGCGGGACGCCGACGATGCGGGCCACCCGGTGGGCGAGGTCGGCCACGGCGTCGGGCAGCGGGTCCAGCGGCTCCTCGGGCTCGAGCGGTTCGTGGCGCCCGGGATCGACCAGGTAGCCCGGCGGGTGAGGACCGCTGATCCGCAGCGTCTCGTTCGTCACCGTCTGCACGAAACCGCGGAACGAGCCGCACCCGCCCCAGCTGGACTGCAGCACGACGTCGCCGAGCCGGTCCCGGATCCGCTGCGCGGCCGCGGCCATCGGAACCGGCGCCGCGGCCGCGGCCACCAGGATCGTCAGCTCTTCCCGCATCCGCTGCCGCAGGTAGTCCACGTCGTGGTCGCCCGGATGGGGGCGAACCGCGGCCACCGCGGCCAGCGGCTTCCTCGTGCCGTCCACGCGGGGGGGCACGGCGGCGGCGCCGTGCTCCAGGTCGATCTCGAGCGCCTCGTTGAGGAAGATCTCCAGCGGGAGCACCATGTCGCACGCGCTCCGCAGCGCGGTGGCCGAGGGACCGGTGGCGAGCAGCACGGTCCTGCGGTCATGCGCGCGCAGCCGCAGCATGACCGGGGTGAAATCGGCGTCGGCGGACAGCAGGATGAACTCATCGAAGCTGGTCGGGTGCTCAAGCGCGTCCAGGATGTCCAGCACCATGTAAATGTCCGCGCTGTTCTTGCCGCGGGTCGTCAACGGCGGGCAGTCGATCACGCGGAAGGCGGCGCGGGTGAAAAACGGCCGGAATTTCCCGAACATGATCGGATTGAGGTAGCAGGAGCGGACCAGGATCTCGCGGCCGGCATCTTCCGCCGCATCTCGCACCACCTGTCCCATGTCTTCCTGCATCCACCGCAGCCACCGGTCGGGCTCGGTGGCGAACGCGTCGCCCGCGGCCGGGTCGATCGCGTTCAGGTTGGAATAGACGTTGTCGAAATCCACGAACAGCGCCGTCCGCACGTAACTCCGGCCGTGATTCGGCATCGGCGACCCCCTCCCGTGCACCTCCATACGCGAGCCTACCGGCGTAAAAGGCGCGATAGCCGTAATCCGGCGAGCCTCCCGGATTCCGGCCCGCCGAACCGCTAGGGTTTCCTGGTGGCGCTGTGCACATTCCCGGGCACCATCGCTCCCGCGAGACCTTTCGTCCGCTGCACCGCGCCGGACGCGCTGTCCAATCTCGTGGCCGTCCTCGAGCTGGTCGCCGACGGTCGGGTGGGCTACAGCGGCGTCACCAGGCGGCCGTCGGCGGCCGGCGTCAGGCTGGTCGAGGACGTCCTCGTGGCAGGCGATTTCTACGACGGGGGAGAGCCGATCTCGGCGTTCGCATGGCCGCTGCTGCTGCAGGCCGGAGGCCTTGCCCGACTGGCGGGGAGCAGGCTCGAGCTGACCGCGCGCGGCAGCGCGGCGCTGGCCAGGCCGTCCTATCAGACGATCGGCACGCTGTGGGGCAGATGGCTGCGGTGCGTGTCGCACGACGAGCTGGCGCGGATCGAGACGATCAAGGGACAGCGCAAGCCCGCGACGCTGACCGCCGCCGCCACCCGCCGGGCCGCGGTGCAGGCGGGCCTGGCCGCCCTCCAGCCCGGCGAGTGGACGGACGTGGACGATCTGCTGTGGATGCTGCGGACCCAGCCGCCGCGGCTCGTCGCCGTCCGCAGCCTGATGGCGCTGTGGCGGCTGTACCTGGTCGACTCCTACTACGGGGCGCTCGGGCACGCGGGCCGGGCGGCCTGGGAGGTGGTCGAGGGCAGGTACGCGCTGTGCGTGCTGTTCGAGTACGCGGCCACGCTCGGCCTGATCGACGTCGGTTACGTCGACCCGCGCGGCGCGCGCGACGACTACCGCTCGCTGTGGGGCGCCGACAGCTACCCGAGCCTGTCCCGCTACGACGGGCTGCGCTACCTCCGGGTCAACGAGCTCGGCACCGCGGTCCTGCACGACCCCGAGGTATTGCCCTACCTCGCGCTGCCGGTACCACGACGCCGCTGAACGGCTCCAACCGCCCGCCGCGCCGGCCCGTCCTAGCGATGAGAGCATGATCACCTGGAGGCATCATGAAACGGACGTGGCTGGCGTTGGCCGGCCGCGCGGCGCTGGCCCTGGCGACCGCGGCCGGCGCCGTGGCCGTCGCGGCCTCCGCCGCCTCGGCAGGCGACGGGCCGCCGGGATTCTGGTACGGCACGGACAGCTGGCCGGTCACCGTGAGCGGTAGCGCGCCCTACAGCGAGCCCGACATCGGCGGCGCCTACGGCGGCTACGCCGGCATGACCGGGAACTGGGCCTACTGGCTGGGCTGCAGCGGCACCGAGCACTTCCTTGCCTGGTCCGCCACCGACAGCGCGCAGGCGGACACCAACTTCACCAAGTACGGCAAGGGCATCGGCACCGCCGTGTACTGGTTTATGGGCGGCCCCGGCGTCGACCCCGGCTACAACGGGACCGCCGCCGAGGCCAGCGCCTGGGGCGCGCGGCAGGCGGCGCGGACGCTGGCCGACGTCGCGGGCGAGCACGTGACCTACCCGGTCATCTGGGCCGACGTCGAGCTTCCCGGTGACACCCCGGCCCCCGACAACGGCTGGAGCACCGTGTACACCTCGCCGTGCAGCGGGACGGTCAAGGTGAGCTCCGTCTCCGCCGCCCTGGACCGCGCCGACTTCAACGGCTTCGCGGACTACATCACCACGCACTCGTCCTACAAGGTCGGCGTCTACTGCGCGCCGAAGATCTGGACGCAGATCTTCGGCACCGGCGTCTACGCCTCGATCCCCAACACCTACGAGTGGACCTACGAGCCGGAGACCGCGAGCCTGTCCGACGCTCCGCAGGGGTGGTGCCTGAAGTCCGGCGGCTGCGCGCAGTTCTTCGGCGGGCAGACGAGCTCAGGCAAGTACGCGCTGATGTGGCAGTGGTCAGGCGGGGGCGGGGTCAGGAACGGGGTCGGCGACTTCGACCAGATCGACGGAAGCAGGATGAGCTAGGCACGCACCACCGCTCGTTCGGCTGAAAAGAAAGAGATCTGACCCGCACCTGCGGCGAGACCTCAGCCGGCCAGCAGCGGCTCGAGCAGCAGGCCGGGGTGCTCGCGCTCGATCTGCCCGAGCCGCCACTTGTCCCGCAGCAGCGCCAGCATGGCGCCGTCCTGGCGGCGGGTCAGCACCTCGGCGGCACGCTGCCCGGCCAGCAGCCTGGCGCCCTCGGCGTCGGTCCGCCTGGCCAGCGTGTAGTCCAGATGGTCGAGCTCGGCCTGGGCGCCGAACTCGTGCTCGAGCCGGTGCAGCACGACGTCGAACTGCAGCGGGCCCACCGCGGCGAGCACCGGCGCCTGGTCGCCGCGCAGGTCGGAGGACAGCACCTGGACCACGCCCTCGGCGTCCAGCTGGTCGATCCCGCGCCGGAACTGCTTGTGCTTGCCCGCCTGCCTGCTGCGGACCACCGCGAAGTGCTCGGGCGCGAAGCTCGGTATGGGCGGGAACTCGACCGGGACGCCGGAGTACAGCGTGTCGCCCGGGCGCAGCGCGGCGGCGTTGACCAGCCCGATCACGTCACCGGGAAAGGCCTCGTCGACGGTCTCCCGGTCCTGGCCGAACATCGCCTGCGCGTACTTGGTGGCGAACGGGCGCCCGGTCGCGGCGTGGGTGAGCACCATGCCGCGCTCGAACCGGCCCGAGCAGACCCGCACGAACGCCACCCTGTCCCGGTGCGCCGGGTCCATGTTGGCCTGCACCTTGAACACCAGCCCGGAGAACGGGGCGTCAAGCGGCCGCGGCTCGCCCTTGACGTCCTCGCGCTCGCCCGGCGACGGCGCGAGCGAAGCGACCGCGTCCAGCAGGCGGCGCACGCCGAAGTTCGGCAGCGCCGCCCCGAACAGCACCGGGCTCGACACCCCGGCGAGGAACGACTCCATGTCCACGTCCGCGCCGATGCCCTCAAGCAGCGCCAGCTCGTCCTGCGCGACCGCGAACGCGTCGCCGTCCCGGTCGGCGGCCGCGGCGGCGTCAAGCCGGGTCTCGATCGCGCGGCCCGCACCCCCCGGGGTCCTGGTGAACGTGACGTACTGGCCGGTGGCCCGCTCGATCAGCCCGCGGAAGTCGCCGGCCACGCCGACCGGCCAGTTCACCGGGGTCGGGCGCAGCCCGATCTGCTGCTCGATCTCGTCCAGCAGCTCCAGCGGCTCCCGGCCCGGCCGGTCCCACTTGTTCACGAACGTGACCACGGGCACCGCCCTGCTGCGGCACACGTCGAACAGCTTCAGCGTCTGCGGCTCGAGGCCCTTGGCCGAGTCGAGCAGCATGATCGCGCAGTCCACCGCGGACAGCACCCGGTAGGTGTCCTCGGAGAAGTCGGCGTGGCCCGGGGTGTCCAGCAGGTTCAGCACCATGTCCCGGTAGTCGAACCGCAGCGCCGCCGAGGTGATGGAGATGCCCCTCGAGCGCTCCATCGCCATCCAGTCCGACGTCACACCCCGCCGGCCGGCCTTGCCGTGCACCGCGCCTGCCTGCGTGATCGCCGATGCGTGCAGGGCCAGGGCCTCGGTCAGCGTGGACTTGCCCGCGTCCGGGTGGCTGATGACCGCGAACGCCCGCCGCTTGGTGGCCTCCGCCAGTACCCTGGATGCCCGCGCCGAAGGGGGCACGGGGAGGTGGGTGGGGGCACGCGGAAACGCCCCCGTATCCGCCATTGTCACTTACGTTAGGATACTGGGTTCGTGGAGGACCGCGTCCTCACCATCCCTAACGGCATCAGCGCGGCCAGGCTGGCCGGGGTGCCGGTCTTCCTGTGGCTCGTGCTGGGGCCGCGCACCGCGGTCGCCGACGACTGGGCCGTTGGCCTGCTGATCGTCGCGGGCCTGTCGGACTGGCTGGACGGGAAGATCGCCCGCGCGCTGAACCAGGGCAGTCGGCTCGGCCAGGTGCTCGACCCGGCCGCGGACCGGCTGTACATCGTGGCGACGATCGTCGCGCTCGCCGTCCGGGGGATCATCCCGTGGTGGCTGGTGGCCGTCCTCGCGGTGCGCGAGCTGACGGTGGGCGGGGCGCTCGCCGCGCTGCGCCGCCGGGCCGGCTTCGGTACCCTCCAGGTCAGCTTCGTCGGCAAGGCGGCGACACTGTGCCTGCTGTACGCCTTCCCGCTGCTGTTCCTCGGCGATCACCCCGGTCAGGGGGCAACGGTCGCACGGGTAATAGGCTGGGCATTCGCGGTCTGGGGAACCGTCCTGTACTGGTGGGCCGCCGCGCTGTACCTTGCCCAGGTAAAGAGCCTGGTCCGCGAGGTGTCACCATGAGGGATGGGTACGCCTAGGGGGCGGAAACCGGGAAGGAGCCGCGAATCCATTGAAGGCCGTCGTCATGGCGGGGGGCGAGGGGACACGGCTGCGGCCGATGACCGCCAACCAGCCCAAGCCCATGCTTCCCGTCGCCAACAGGCCGATCATGGAGCACGTGCTGCGACTGCTCAAGCGGCATGGGTTCGATGAAACCGTCGTCACCGTCCAGTTCCTCGCCGCGCTCGTCCGCAACTACTTCGGCGACGGCGAGGAGTTCGGGATGAGCCTGCAGTACGCCACCGAGGAGATGCCGCTGGGCACCGCGGGCAGCGTGCGGAACGCCGAGGACGCGCTGCGGGACGATACCTTCCTCGTCATCTCAGGCGACGCGCTCACCGACATGGACCTGACCGAGCTCGTCAGGTACCACAAGGAGCAGGGCGCGCTGGTCACCGTGGGCCTTGCCAGGGTGCCCAACCCGCTCGAGTTCGGCATCGTGATCACCCAGGAGGACGGCCGGATCCAGCGGTTCCTCGAGAAGCCGACGTGGGGCCAGGTGTTCTCGGACACGGTCAACACCGGTCTGTACGTGATGGAGCCCGAGGTGCTCGCCGAGGTGCCGCCCGGCGAGCTCGTCGACTGGTCCGCCGACGTGTTCCCCAAGCTGCTCAAGCGCGGCGCGCCGATGTACGGCTACATCTCCGACCGGTACTGGGAGGACGTCGGCACGCACGAGAGCTACCTCAAGGCCCAGGCCGACGTGCTGGCCCGCCGGGTGCAGACCGACATCGCGGGCTTCGAGGTCTCGCCCGGGGTCTGGGTGGCCGAGGGCGCCGAGGTCGACGCGGAGGCGGTGCTCACCGGCCCGCTGTGCATCGGCGACTACGCCAAGATCGAGGCCGGCGCGCACCTGCGCGAGTACACCGTGATCGGCAGCAACGTGGTGGTCAAGGAGGGCGCCTTCCTGCACCGCGCGGTCGTGCACAACAACGTCTACGTCGGCCAGGGCGTGACCCTGCGCGGCTGCGTGATCGGCAAGAACACCGACGTCATGCGGCTGGCCAGGATCGAGGAGGCCGCGGTGGTCGGGGACGAGTGCGTGATCGAGCCCGAGGCGTACCTGTCCGCCGCGGTGAAGGTCTACCCGTTCAAGACCATCGAGGCCGGCGCGGTGGTCAACACCAGCGTGATCTGGGAATCGCGCGGGCAGCGCACGCTGTTCGGCCCGCGCGGGGTGTCCGGCCTTGTCAACGTCGAGGTCACCCCCGAGCTCGCCGTCCGGCTCGCCAGCGCCTACGCCACCATGCTGCGCAAGGGCTCCACGGTCACCACCTCGCGGGACGTGTCCAGGGCCGCGCGCACGCTGAAGCGGGCGGTGCAGGGGGCGCTCACCGCCAGCGCGGTCAACGTGGTGGACCTGGAGGCCCAGCCGCTGCCCGTGGCCAGGTTCGCGACCGCCCGCGGCAACTTCAGCGGCGGCATCGCGGTCCGCACCACGCCGGGCGACCCGCAGTCCGTCGACATCATCTTCCTCGACGAGCGCGGCGCCGAGCTCTCCCAGGCCGACCAGCGCAAGATGGAGCGCGTCTTCTCCAGACAGGAGTTCCGGCGTGCCTTCCCCGGCGAGATCGCCGAGCTGAGCTACCCGCCCAGGGTGGTCGAGTCCTACACCCACGAGCTGCTGCGCTGCATCGACATGACCGGCGTGCGCGAGGCCGACCTGCGGGTGGTCGCGGACTGCGCGGGCGGCACCGCCTCGCTCGTGCTGCCCAGCCTGCTCGGCCTCGTCGGGGTCGACGTGCTCACCCTGAACAACCGGCTGGACGAGGCGTCGCCGACCGAGACCTTCGCCCAGCAGCGCGCCGGGCTGCAGCGGCTCGCCGAGGTCGTCTCCTCGTTCCGCGCCGCGTTCGGCGTCAGGTTCGACCCGGTGGGGGAGCGGATCCAGCTGGTCGACGAGAAGGGCGAGCTGGTCAGCGAGGACCGGGCGCTGCTCGCCGTGCTCGACCTGGTCGCGGCCGAGCGCAAGTCCGGGCGGGTCGCGCTGCCCGTCACCACGACCCGGGTCGCCGAGCAGGTGTGCCGGTTCCACGGCGTCCAGGTCACCTGGACGCCGACCTCGATGGACGCGCTGACCGCGGCCGCCGCGCAGGCGGAGGTGATCTTCGCGGCCGACGGCCACGGCGGCTTCGTGGTGCCCGACTGCACCAGGACGGTCGACGGCATCGCCGCCTTCGTCCGGCTGCTCGGCCTGGTCGCGCGCACCCGGCTGACGCTGAGCCAGATCGACGCGAGGATCCCGGTCGCGCACCTGCTGCGGCGGTCGATGCCGACCCCGTGGGCGGTCAAGGGCAGCGTCATGCGCGCGGTGCTCGAGGCGGCCGGCGACAACGAGATCGACACCACCGACGGCGTGCGCGTGGTCGATCCGGATCGCGGCTGGGTGCTCGTGCTGCCCGACCCGGCGGAGGCGGTCACGCACCTGTGGGCCGAGGGAAACGACGCCGACACGGCCCAGCTGCTGCTGGATGAGTGGGCGGCGGTGGTGGAGCGGGCCGGCCGCTGAGCGCGGGTATAGGTAAGCTGTGTCCTCTGCGGTCGGCAAGTACACGGCGGAGGTGAAGCAGCGTGTGGCGGAGGCGTCGTGACGAGGGCGGGCGTGGCAGGCGCGGCCTGTTCGCGCGGCGCATAGACCGCCGCGCCTCCTCGCGGGTACCTTGGGCAGCATCGCAGGAAATCGAGGAGCTCCCCGAGGGGCTCACCGAGGGGAGGTCTGGCGGAGCCATGCCACGCGTCTACTGCGCCCGGTGCGGCCGGCCGAACCTTGAGGATGCCCGGTTCTGCTCGAACTGCGGGACCCAGCTGGTGGGCCAGGGCGGCACCGGGGGAATCGCCACGTCGACCCCGTCCGGGGTGACGGGCGTCGCCCGCCCCGGCGAGACCACGTCGACCTGGCTGAACAGGGAAGACCCGGAGTACGGCGACGACCTGTTCCCCGATTCTGAGTCGTTCGGCGCATTGCCGGAGGGCAGCGCGCTGCTGCTTGTCATGCGCGGCCCCAACGCGGGCAGCAGGTTCCGGCTCGAGGCCGACCTGACCACGGCGGGCCGGCACCCCGACAGCGACATCTTCCTCGACGACGTGACCGTCTCCAGGCGGCACGCCGAGTTCTACCGCCAGGGCAACCGGTTCACCGTCCGCGACGTGGGCAGCCTGAACGGCACCTACGTGAACCGCGAGCGGATCGAGGAGGCGGAGCTGACCGGCGGCGACGAGGTCCAGATCGGCAAGTTCCGGCTGCTCTTCCTCACCAGCTCAGATCTCGGGCCCGCCTCCTCGGCCGACCACCGCGGCAGGGGCGCCCAGGATTACGCATGAGCGAGCAGCCAGCGCACGGCCAGTTCGGCATCGGGGAGGTGCTGGCGCAGCTCCGCCCGGAATTCCCGGACATCAGCGCGTCCAAGATCCGCTTCTTCGAGGCCGAGGGGCTGATCGAGCCCGCCAGGTCGCAGTCGGGGTACCGCAGGTTCTCCGCCGCTGACATCGACAGGCTGCGCTACATCCTGACCATGCAGCGGGACTCCTACCTGCCACTGCGGGTGATCAGGGAGCGCCTGGCCGATACGGGATCCGTCGGTCACGGCGCCGGCGGCCCGGCGCGCAACGGCCAGCCGTCCGGCGGCCACGACGCGATCACCCGCCGGCAGCTGCTCGAGGCGGCCGAGATCGAGGACGCGGAGCTGACCGAGCTCGAGGACAACGGCCTGATCCGCCGGATGGGCAGCAGGCTGTACAGCCCGGATGCGCTCGCGGTGGCCAGATGGGTCGCCGCGCTGCGCCAGTACGGCGTGCAGGCCAGGCACCTGCGCGCGGTCAAGGCGGCCGCGGACAAGCAGGCCAACCTGGTCGAGCAGGTCGTCGCGCCGCAACTGCGCCAGCATGGCCCCGGCGCCCGCGACGCGGCGTCGCGGACCGCGTGGCAGATCGCCGACCTGATGCTGCGGCTGCACGCGACCCTGGTGGAATCCGCGCTGGCCGAGGCGGGCCTTGCGGCGGCGCCGATGCGCAGGGGCACGTACGCAGCTGGGCCCGTGGTGAGCGACCCGTCCGAGGACAGCCCGGGGTCCGCAGCCGGGGGGCTGCGCTCGGCTTCCGGGCGTTTACGGGTGTACCTTGGCAAAGAGAGTGGTGGCTAGTTTAGGGTTCCCCAGGCACGTGAGGACGGAGCTGTAGTGCGCCAGATGGAGGTTATCGGCGTCCGGGTCGAGATGCCATCGAACAGCCCCATCGTCTTGCTCAAGGAGGCGCAGGGCGACAGGTACCTGCCCATCTGGATCGGGGCGGTGGAGGCTACGGCGATCGCCTTCGCCCAGCAGGGCATGGTCTCGCTCCGGCCGCTGACACACGACCTGTTCAAGGACGTCCTCGAGGTCCTGAACGTCCAGCTGCGCACGGTGAACATCACCGCGCTCCGGGACGGGATCTTCTACGCGGACCTGGTCTTCTCCAACGGCGCCGAGGTGAGCGCGAGGCCCTCGGACTCGATCGCGCTCGCGCTGCGCACCGGCGCGCAGATCTTCGCCAGCGAGGAGATCCTGGACGAGGTGGGCGTGCCTATCCCGGACGAGCAAGAGGACGAGGTGGAGAAGTTCCGGGAGTTCCTCGACACCATCTCGCCCGAGGATTTCGGCCGGGCAACCTGAGCTGGCCGCGGCCGACGTTATGTCCCGACCCGGCTCGAATGTCGCGACGCGCCGTGCGCGGTCGTTGACGCCACCGCCCGGGCCGGCTTACGGTGCGAGTGCGGTGGGTAGTCGGCTCCCGTGGAGGTAGGCGTGGCGGTGACCAGGGGTGACAGCGGGTCCGCTGGCGGACCCGCGGACTCGCAGGATGCCCTGTTCGACCTCAGCGAGATCCCCGGCGCCGCGCAGGCTCCCGCCGAGCCCGATCCCGGGCCCGACGCAGACCCCGGCGACATCGGCTACCGAGGCCCGACGGCGTGCGCCGCGGCCGGCATCACCTACCGCCAGCTGGACTACTGGGCCCGCACCGGCCTGGTCGAGCCGAGCGTGCGCCCCGCGCACGGTTCCGGCTCCCAGCGGCTCTACGGCTTCCGCGACATCCTGGTGCTGAAGGTCGTCAAGCGGCTGCTGGACACCGGAATCTCGCTGCAGCAGATCCGCGCCGCGGTCCAGCACCTGCGCGATCGCGGCACCGACGACCTGGCCGAGGTCACGCTGATGAGCGACGGGGTCAGCGTGTACGAGTGCACGTCAGCGGACGAGGTGGTCGACCTGCTCGCGGGCGGCCAGGGGGTGTTCGGCATCGCCCTTGGCCGGGTCTGGCGCGAGGTCGAGGGCGACCTTGCCGTTTTGCCTGCCGTCCGGGCCGAGGACCCCTTCGCGGTAACCCCCGAGGCCGGCGTCGGCCTCCAGGACGACCTGGCCAAGCGCCGCCTCCGCCGGACCAGCTGACCGCCCATTCCCACAATCTGGTTCTTCTCCGGTAAGATCTGAACTGCTGATGACACCGACCGGGAGAGATCCCGCCGTCTAGCGGCGGGCGCCGAAGGGGCAACATCCCCGGAACCTCTCAGGCACACGGACCGGGCGGGACAGGCATCTCTG
>JASHTQ010000368.1 GCA_030040475.1 Streptosporangiaceae bacterium | reverse complement strand
CCGGGTCTCCTGGGAGGCGCGGAGCTTCTCGAGTTCCTTGATCTCGTCTTCCTGCTGGGCGCGGATCGCGCTGCTGGCCGCCCCGTCCGCCTTGGATTCGGCTTCCCGCGCGGCGATCAGCTGCTTGATCGACGTCTCCTCCTTGGCGCGGAGCGCCTGGAGCTGGTCCGTCTGCGCGGTCAGCTTGCTGATCTGGCTGGCCGTGCCGGACACGGCGGCCTTAATCGCGGGCAGCGACGCGGTGATCCCGGCGGCGATCTTCCCGATCGACAGGCCGGAGTAGCACGGGTGGCCGGACCCGGACAGGGGCCCCTGCTCGGCCGGGGAGAACGGCAGGAAGCTCTTGATGGTGGAGACGACGGAGCCGATGGCGTGGCCGACGTTGCCGATCTCGGACTTTATCCCGCCGATCAGCCCGCCGATGCCGCCGCGGGGTCTGAGCCGTCTCAGCCACCTGGCCACACGCGCCGCAGCGCAGCCGCCCGGGCCGGTGCGGCGGCCGCCCGGACGTCTGGGTGGCGCTGACGGGTGGGTCGGGCGCCCCACTGGGTGGTCACGGCGGCCCTCCGGTCAGCTCGTCGAGCCTGTCGAGCAGGTCCCTGAGCGTGTGCCGGACCGCCGTCGTCTCGCCTGCGCCCTCGCGGATCAGCGCGCGCCAGGTGCCGAACTCGCCCTCGCTGATCGACACCTCGGGATGGGCGGCGCGGAACGCGGCCAGCCGCGGGACCTGGTCGGCCTCCTCGACCGCCAGCCGAAGGCGCCGCCGCGCGCTCACTGCCGGGTCCCAGGCCGCCCGCGGGACGGCGGCGCGAGCCTGACCCGCGCCGCGCCGCCGCCCCTTCCTCGCCCTGACGGAGAACCGTGAACTCCGGCAGTCGCATTTACCAGCGGGCTGCTCCCCGTCCGGGCGTTCACCGTGCCGCCCCATCCGACCTGGGGGCGGAGACGGCCGCTTCAGGTCCTCGCGGGTTGTCGGCGAGGTACAGCGCGGACCGGAGGAACACGGCGTACCCGTTCGGGAACCCGCCGGCGAGCTCTGTGAGCATCTCCTCGGGCGTGCCCTCCGGGTGCTGCTGCCTCCAGGCCGCGACCTGCTCGCGGGCGCGGCGCTGGACCGCTGGCGTGTCCTCGCGGAAGCTCACCGGGCACCCCTCGCGGCACGGCCCCAGCTGACGCTCGATATCGCCGCCCGTCCCATGGCGGACGCCTCCCTCACCATCGCGTACCAACGTGGCCAACCCAGTCCACAAGACACGCTCGGTTGTGCGATAGTGACAAGAAGGAGCACGTCAGGGAGCATCCTGGAGCACGTGCTCTTGGCGGTGGCGACGCGAAGGTACGCGCGATGCCTGGTATTGACGGCGGGAAGCTGCGCGCTTGGCGCAGGTCACGCGGCTGGGACGTGCCCGAGGTGGCACGCCAGCTCCGTCATGCTGCCCGCGAGTCCGCGGTCCATGTCGCCGACCACGCGGGCCTCATCAGGATGATCTACGCCTGGGAGCGGGGCGACCATGACCTGTCCGAGCGGTACGAGCTGCTGTACCGCAAAGCCGGCTTCCCCGGCTCTGCAGGCAACGACGAGCGTGAACAGCCGGCGGACGTGTCGGTAGGCGGCCAGGAGGACGACCCGGTGAGACGACGGACCTTCGTGGAGCTGACCGGTATCTCCGTCATCGACGCGCTCCTTCCCGCCAGCGCGGCCGCGCCGCCTCCAGCCAGTACAGGGCCGCTGGCGCTCGTCCTCACCGGGCAGATGACCGGCACCGCGCCCGGACCAGCCGAGGCCGCAGATCTGGCGGCCATTTCCCGCGGCGTCAGCCGCGCCAGGAGCCAGTATCAGGCGTGCCGGTACTCCGAGCTCGTCAGCCGACTTCCCGCGCTTCTCGGCGATCTCCAGGCGGCGTGCGGGACCCTCGCCGGAGACGCGAGGCTCCGCGCCTGGGCGCTGTCGGCTGACGCCTACCACGTGACCGCCGGGTTCCTGCTGAAGGCCGGCGACCAGGCCCTCGCGCATCTCGCGGCCGACCGCAGCATGAGCGCCGCGCTGGCCAGCCAGGATCCCCTCACGGTCGGCGCCAGCGCCCGTATCGTCACCCACACCCTCATGAGCTCCGGGCAGCTCGCGGCGGCCATCTCAACCGCCCGGAACCACTCCCTTCGCCTGGACCGCGAGACCACGGAGCGGACGCCCGAATTCCTGTCCGTGTACGGGTCAGTCCTGCTCCGCGGCGCCATCGCCGCCGCCCAGCACGACGAGCGCGGCACCGCGCACGAGATGCTCAGCGAAGCGGCCGGCGCCGCCCGCAGGCTCGGCGCGGATGCCAATCTCCGGGGGACCGCCTTCGGCCCGGTCAACGCCCAGCTGCACCAGGTCAACGTCGCGGTCACCCTCGGAGACGCCGGGACCGCCGTCGACCTGGCCCGCCGGATCAACCTGGCCGCGATCACCGTCACCGAACGGAAAGCCAGCCTCCTGATCGACCTCGCCCGGGCGTTCTTCCAGTGGGGACGGTACGAGCAGGCCTACGCGGCGCTGCGCGCCGCTGAACAGACCGCGCCCGAAGAGGTCGCCGCGCGGCCCGCCGTCCGCGCGCTCGCCCTCACCCTCGCTACGCTGGCCCCGCCAGGCGTCCGGCGGGACGCCGAGCAGTTCGCCAGCCGCATTGGCGCGGCCCGGTGACAGCCGACGGCCGGGTGCTGGCCGTGGTCGCGTGCGGCGCCGGACCGGCAACGGCGATCACCACCCTCGTCGGGCTCGCCCGGGACCGCGGCTGGACTGTCCAGGTGATCGCCACTCCCGCGGCCCTCGAGTTCTTCGACCGCACGGCAGTCGAGACACTGACCGGCCACCCGGTACGAAGCCAATACGCCAAGCCGGGAGCGCCCAGATCCCTGATACCGGATGCCGTCCTCGTCGCCCCGGCCACCTACAACACGATCAACAAGTGGGCCCTGGGCATCAGTGACACCTACGCCCTCGGCGTGCTCGCCGAAACCACAGGCCTCGGCGTGCCCACGGTGGTGCTGCCGTTCGTCAACTCCGCGCTCGCCGACCGCGCCCAATTCCAGCGGAGCGTGGAATCCCTCCGCGCCGAGGGGGTGCGCATCCTGCTCGGGCCGGGTGGCGTCGAGCCGCATGCGCCGCGCACCGGAGACGACCTGATCGGCAGCTACCCGTGGCACCTAGGCCTCGACGAAGCCGAAGCGCTGCTCACCGCGGCGGCCCAGCGACCGTAGCAATAGCCAGGCCGGCGGCCGACCGTTATGCTGTCCCTGCGCGTACCAGCGTGCGATGCCCCGCCAGGTCCCAGGGTCCGGCGGGGCATCGTCTTGAGGACCAGCGGCCAATCCGCCGATCGTCGATCCCGCAGGCGGGCAACATCTGGCGGATACTCTCCAGCCTCTCGGGCGAGCGTGATCTGATCGGTAGCCACAGATGGCCGCAGGTATGGCAATCTGCAATCGTGAAGCGCACGAAAGGCCCCGATAGGCGGCATTTAAGGGCTGCTGCTCGTCACCCGACGCGGCGCGACGGCGCGAGAGCCCTGGCTGCGTTGCTGCTGCCGTGGGTTGCGGACCTGGTAGCTGCGCGCGGTCACCACCACCTCGATGCCGGAACCGTGGCCGGGGTGAGTATCAGCCTGGCTGCGCTGTGGATTGCGTGGGCGACCTTCCGGGGCCCGAAACGGCCGACCGATCCGGTCAGCGGCCTGACCTTGGGCCAGGTGGCCGACCGGCTGGCAGTGGCGGTCGGCGACCAGTGGGAAACCGAGGCCGATAGGCAGCGCTTGAACGATCCCTCGCTGCCGGTCTCCTGGACTGCAGCGGACGTGGACGTTGCAGACGATTGGGATTCGCTGGTGAGGCTGGCTAGCAGCGGCGGCAGATGGCCTGCACCTCCATCCCCCGGGGCCTGGGCGGCTGGGCCGGCTGACCTGGCCGGGAAGGCCGGAGAGCTAGCGGAAGTACTGGCCCGGGTCCCAACAGGCCGACTGGTCGTACTCGGTGAGCCGGGAGATGTCGGCATGCAGGCCAGGGTCACCGGACCCCTACCTCCCGCCATCGCAGCCGGTGCAACGGCCCGCATTACAGGATGCGGTGAATTAGCACCGATGCCTCGGCAGTCGCAACTGACGACACGGGCGAACTGCCGGACTGGACCGCCCGCTCGCGGGTAGGGAGGGCTGGCATGGGAGCATTCCGCAAGTTCATGAGCGCGGTCACGGTCGGCGCGGTCGCGCCGTACAGCACCGCCGAGAAGCAGCTCATACGGATGAACGCCCGCGCGGCCGGCGCGATCGACCGCGAGCTGCGCTACGCGGGCGTGTGACGTTATGTGACACCTGCGGCCCGGAGCTGTCTCGAAGGACCCGTCACAACTAGATAGAGCAAGCCCTGGCCTGCTAAAACAGAAGCGCGCTCGGAGGGACTCGAACCCTCAACCTTCTGATCCGTAGCAGTGGGCACGTTGTCCAGGACTGTCCGTCGCGGTCCATGTGCTGGGCCGATATTCCCGGTGGGTCTACACGTGGCGGCTGTTGTTCGCCGTCATGGCAGCAGGTTTGGCAGCAGTCGTGAGCGTGCCCCTGATGGTTTTCAAGAGCATCCGCGGTTCACTGTCGACCCTGGCCCCTACCTTGGCTTTCAGCGTGGCCACCGTGGAGGTGATCCAAGATCATCCCGCGTATATCCCGTTGCTGTACGTTTAGGAATACCTAGAGCGGAAGGGCGCGCAGTGAAACACGCGGCGAGGACACTGCCGAGGCTGACGAGCTGCTGGCAGAGTTGGAGGATGAAATCAAGGGTGCTGTGCG
>JASHTQ010000367.1 GCA_030040475.1 Streptosporangiaceae bacterium | reverse complement strand
CGAGCGCGCAGTCCGCGCCCCGGTCCAGGGCCTGCTTGGCGAGGGCAAGCGCGAGCGCCGGCCGGTCCCGCAGCCGCGCCGCCATCTCGCCGGCCGCCTGCTCGTGCTGCCCGGCCGGAACCACCCGGTTGACCAGCCCGAGCTCCAGGGCGCGGGCCGCGCCGAACCGCTCGCCGAGCAGCAGCAGTTCCTTGGCCAGGACCGGGCCGACAAGCAGCGGCAGCAGCCGGGAGATGCCGCCGGTCACGCTCAGTCCCACCGACACCTCGGGAAACCCGAACTGCGCGTCTTCCGCCGCCACCACCAGGTCGCAGCCGAGGGCGAACTCGCAGCCGGCGCCCAGGGCGTAGCCGTGCACGGCCGCGATGACCGGGCCCGGGAAGCGCCGGATCGCCCTGGTCACCTCCTGGATGCCGTCCACCCGCTGCCGTGTCTGCAGCACGGTCTCCTCGGGCACCGGTTCCTTCAGGTCGTGCCCGGAGCAGAACGCCCGGCCGCGCCCGGCCAGGACCACCGCCCTGGCCCCGTCGTCCTTCGCCCGGCCAAGCGCCGCGGCCAGGCCGTCCGCCAGTTCCGGCACGACCGCGTTGAGCCGGTGCGGGCGGTTCAGGTAGATCCGCGCGACACCTTCCGCTAGCTCGAAGTCGACCGTCACGTCACGTCCTTTCTGTCTGGTGTCCATCCCACCTCACCGGATCTCCGGCCGGGAGGCCGAAGCCGGGGAGGTCCTCGGGTTCCAGCTGCCAGCGGAACCGGTAGACGGCGTCCACGATGGCACGTGCCTGGCCAGGATCGGGCACACTGGGGCTGGCCGGCAACGGGGCGGTCATCAGCAGCATCGGCGACCAGCCCGAGGCCTCTGGCGCGCCGTGCGGCGCCCGGTAGCCGGTCACCGGCAGCAGGCTCGCGCCGTTGCGCTGGTAAAAGCGGATCCGGCGGAACCGGACCTCGGCCTGGCCCGGCTCGCAGGCCGGCTCGTCCGGGTCTTCGACGTCGAACACCAGCAGCGTGAACCCCGCCTCGCGCAGCCGGCCGGTCAGCTGCTCCCACAGCGTCCCGCCCAGGCCCTGGCCGCGCTGGTCCCGGTCCACCACGAAATAGCGCAGGTAGATCCAGCCGGTGTCGCCGAGCGGGCGGAGCATGGCGAAGCCGGACGGCTGCCCGCCGCGGACCAGCGCCAGGGCGAGCTCGCCGCTGCGGCGCTGGCTGGTCACGGCCGCGAAGCCGGCCCGCTGCTGCGGCGGGAACCCCTCCTCGTAGATCCGCCTGAGCCCGGCCATCGCGGCCGGGCTCAGCACCTCGACGGGCTCCAACCGGTAGCCGCCCTCGGTCATGAGGCGAGGGCGGCGCGTACCTGGCGGGCCGCGGCAACCAGGTTGCGAAGCGCCGCCTCGGTCTCCGCGTAGCCGCGGGTCTTCAGGCCGCAGTCCGGGTTGACCCAGAGCAGGCCGGGCTCGATGGCCCGCAGGGCCAGGGAGAGCGCCTCGGTCATCTCGGCGACGGCCGGGACGCGGGGCGAGTGGATATCCCAGACACCCGGCCCGATTCCCCGCTCGAACCCGGCCGCGCGCAGGTCGGCGATGAATTCCATCCGAGACCTGGCCGCCTCGACGCTGGTCACGTCCGCGTCCAGGGCACCGATCGCCTCGATGATGTCGCCGAACTCGCTGTAGCACATGTGCGTGTGGATCTGCGTGGCGTCGGCTGCGCCGGACGTGGCCAGCCGGAACGCTGCCACCGCCCAGTTCAGGTAGGCCGGGCGGTCAGCGCGGCGCAGCGGGAGCAGTTCCCGCAGGGCCGGCTCATCGACCTGGATCATGCCGATCCCGGCCGCCTCCAGGTCGGCGATCTCGTCCCGCAGCGCGAGCGCCACCTGCGCGGCCGAGTCCGCCAGCGGCTGGTCGGCCCGCACGAACGACCAGGCGAGCATCGTGACCGGCCCGGTCAGCATCCCCTTGACCGGCCGGTCCGTCCGGGACTGCGCGTAGCCGGCCCACCGGACGGTCATCGGCCCGGGGCGGCTGACGTCGCCGTGCAGGATGGGCGGCCGCACGTACCGCGTCCCGTACGACTGGACCCAGCCGTGCTCGGTGACCGCGAACCCGTCCAGGTGCTCGGCGAAATACTGCACCATGTCGTTGCGTTCGGGCTCGCCGTGCACCAGCACGTCCAGCCCGATGTCTTCCTGCAGCGCGATCACCCGGTCGATCTCCGCGCGCATGACGGCCTCGTACGCGTCGCCGGTGATGCGGCCGGCCCGGTGATCGGCCCGGGCGGTGCGGATCTCCCTGGTCTGCGGGAACGACCCGATCGTCGTCGTGGGCAGCACCGGCAGCGCGTCCGCCTGCGCCTTGCGGCGGACGGCGTAGGCGCTGCGCGGCGGCTCGTCCCGCAGCGCGTCCAGCCGCGCCCGCACCGCCGCGTTCACCGGTGCCCCGGGCCTCGCTTCGGCGAGTTGCGCGCCGATCGCGTCCCGGCCCCGGGCCAGCGCCTGGCCGAGAGCCACCACCTCGTCGACCTTCTGCCTGGCGAAGGCGAGCCGCCCGGTGAGCTCCGGCGCCAGCGACGCCTCCGCGGCGAGGTCGAGCGGCACGTGCAGGAGCGAGCAGGACGTGCTCACGGTCAGCTGACCGGCCAGCCCGAGCAGCGACGCGCACATCGACAGCGCGGCGGGGATGTCCGTGCGCCAGACGTTGCGGCCGTCGACCACGCCGGCGACCAGGGTCTTGCCGTCGATCCCGCCGACCCGGCCCAGCGCCTCCCGGTTGCCGGGCCCGGCCACGAAGTCCAGGCCGATGGCCTCGGCCGGGCTCGCCGCGAGCACCGGCAGCGCCTCGCCGATCTCCCCGAAGTACGTGCTCACCAGCAGCCTGGGCCGCCGCTCCAGGAACCCGAGCCGATGGTAGGCGTGCCGCAGCGCCTCCAGCTCGTCCCTGGACCTGTCGCCGGCCAGCGCCGGCTCGTCCAGCTGGACCCACGCTGCCCCGGCCCCCTCCAGCTGCCCCAGCAGCCGCGCGTATACGTCCAGCAGCAGGTCAAGCAGGATCAGCGGCTGGAATCCTGGCTCGGCGGGCTTGGACAGCAGCAGGAACGACACCGGCCCGAGCAGGACCGGCCGCGTCTGGATGCCGCACGACCTGGCCTGCGCGTATTCCTGAAGCGGCTTCTCGCCGACCAGCCGCAGGTCGGTTCCGGGCCCGAGCTCAGGGACGAGGTAGTGATAGTTGGTGTCGAACCACTTGGTCATCTCAAGCGGCGCGATCCCGTCGGCTCCGCGCGCCATCGCGAAGTAGGCGTCCAGGCCGCCGCCCAGGCCGGCGAACCGCGCCGGGACGGCGTTGACCATCACGGCGGTATCAAGTACGTGGTCATACAGCGAGAACGTGTTCGACGGGATTGCGGTCAGCCCCGCGTCCCGCAGCATCTCCCAGGTCTGCCGGCGCAGCGCGGCGGCGGCGTCTTCCAGGTCGGCCGCCGTGCCGCGGCCCGCCCAGTACGCCTCGGTCGCCTTCTTCAGCTCGCGCTGCCCGCCGATCCGCGGGTATCCCAGCACAGTCGTTTCCATGGCTTGTCTCCCTCGCTCAGCCATCAACCGCGGCTCACGGGGAGGGGAGGGCGACCGGCATGACGGTCGCGTCCTGGACCCGCCCGAGAGGTCACGGACCACCGCGCGCCGGTCGGCGCGCGGGCAGAAGGCAGGTCTTCGGACTTACGGGCCCGGCGCCTTCGCGCCACCTACTGGCCGTCGCTTCCCAGGTCTGCGGACCCAGTGCTTGATGACGGCGGTCGTTCCCGTTTACCGCTGCGGGGCAGTCCCGGATTCGCACCGGGTTCCCTCTTACGACGCCCCTGGCCGCAGGCCACGGGCGAACCATCCGCACTAGCAGTATAAGGAGTCGCCGGGGCCGGCCGGATCGGGCAGGAACGCGGCGACGAGTTGCTGCGCGGCGAGGCCTGGGGTGAGGGTGCCGGCCCGGACGTCGGCTTCCAGGCCCGGGGTGACGGCTTGCAGCTCAGGGCTGTCGCGCAGGCGATCCAGGAGCTGGTCCCTGACCAGCGACCACATCCAGCTGACCCGCTGGTCGCGGCGCCGGCGGTCCAGCTCACCGCTGTCCCGGAGCGTTCGCTCGCGGGCGTCGACGAGGTCCCACACCTCGGCGACGCCGTCTCCGGTGGCGGCGCTGCAGGTGACGACCGGGGTGGTCCATCCGTCCTCGGGCCGACCGAGCAGGCGCAGTGCCCCGGCCAGTTCGCGGGCGGCCCGGCGGGCGTCGCCGGCATGCGGGCCGTCGGCCTTGTTCACCGCCACGATGTCGGCCAGCTCAAGGACGCCCTTCTTGATCCCCTGCAGCTGGTCGCCGGTGCGGGCCAGCGCGAGGAGCAGGAAGGTGTCGGTCATCTCCGCCACCAGGGTCTCGGACTGGCCGACGCCGACGGTCTCGACGAGCAGGATGTCGTAGCCGGCGGCGGCCATGACGACCAGCGACTCCCGGGTCGCACGGGCCACGCCGCCGAGAGTGCCGGCCGTGGGAGACGGCCGCACGAACGCGTCGGGGTCGGCAGCGAGCCTGGTCATGCGGGTCTTGTCGCCCAGGATGCTGCCGCCGCTGCGGGTGGACGACGGGTCGACGGCAAGGACGGCGACGCGGTGCCCGCGGTCGATGAGCATGCCGCCGAGGACGTCGATGAAGGTCGACTTGCCCACGCCAGGGACGCCGGTGACGCCGACCCGCCGGGCCCGGTCAGCGTGGGGCAGCAGCCGGTTCAGCACGTGCTGGGCCAGGACCCGGTGGTCGGAGCGGGTCGACTCCACCAGCGTGATCGCGCGGGCGATGCCCGCCCGCGATCCGGCCAGGACCGGATCCGCGTAGCGGGCGACATCCGGGGAGTCCGTCATACGGCGACCTCAGCCACGGGACGCCATGGTAACGGGCGGGACCCGGTC
>JASHTQ010000366.1 GCA_030040475.1 Streptosporangiaceae bacterium | reverse complement strand
ATGCGGGTGCTGCGCAGCCGCGACCGGACCGGCTCCTACATCATCAGCCTGTGCGTGGGCACCGCGCTGTTCGGCATGTTCTTCTTCCTCACGCTGTTCGTGCAGAACGTCTGGGGATACAGCCCGCTGAAGACCGGCCTGGCCTACCTGCCGATGATCACCATGGTCATGGCGGCGTCCGGGGTAGCCTCCCAGCTCGTGAGCCGGATCGGCGCGCGGCCGCTGATGCTGGCCGGCAGCGTCGTGGCCACCGGCGGGATGTTCTGGCTGTCCCGGATCAACGAGCACAGCCACTACGTCTCCGGGCTGCTCGGGCCGATGCTGGTCACCGCGGCCGGCATGGGGCTGATCTTCGTGCCGCTGTCGCTTGTCTCGCTGGCCAAGGTGGCCGACAACGACGCGGGCGTGGCGTCGTCCCTGCTCAACGTCGGCCAGCAGGTCGGCGGGTCGATCGGGCTGGCGATCTTGGGCACGGTGGCGTGGAGCGCGGTGGCGAACAGCATCCACTCGCAGGTCACCGCGGCGGCCGCGGCGGCCAGGCACGCGGCCGCGCACCTGTCGGCGGCCCAGCAGGCCGCCGCGCAGAAGGGCATCATCGACCACGCCTACTCGGTGGGCTTCTCGAAGGGATATGAGGTCTCGGCGGGGATCGCCGTGCTGGCGCTGATCATCACGATCGTCGCGATCCGGGTCAAGCGCAGCGACCTGGCCGGCATCAACCCGATGGCGGCGCCCACCGATTTATCCCGGCCGACTAACCTCGCTGGATGGCGCCCGACCTGGAATCACTCGACGCGCTGCGCTCGCCGGCGGGGCACGACCTGCTTCGCCGGCTGGCCGGCGCGTCGCTTGATGTCGGGCTGGCCTCGGCGCTGCGCCGGTCGTACCCGGCGGACCTGGTCGCGGCGGCGTTCTCGCTGACCGAGCTGCGGCGGCTGGGCCGGGCGAAGTTCGCCCGGGCGGACGAGATGTGGTTCACCAGGAGCGGGCTCGAGCAGGCCGCGCCCGAGGTGACCTCGGCGCACGCCGCGGCGCGGTACCGCGGCGCGGAACAGATCGCGGACCTGTGCACCGGGA
Organism: Streptosporangiaceae bacterium; assembly: GCA_030040475.1. Next base: position 16,921 of record JASHTQ010000366.1, on the reverse strand, counting down.
TCGGCGGCAACCTGGTGATGCTGGCCGGTGCGGCGCCGACCGTCGCTGTCGACGCCGATCCGGTGCACCTGGCGATGGCCGGGCTGAACGCCGGGGTGTACGGGCGGGACGGGGTGGTCTTGGTCCGGTCGGATGTGCGTGACTTCGCCGTGCCCGCGGGGGCGGCGGTGTTCGTGGATCCGGCGCGGCGGGCCGGCCAGCGAGGAGCCGGCCAGCGGGGAGCCGGCCAGCGGCGGCTGGCGGCCGGGCACAGCTCGCCGCCGCTTGGCTTCTGCCTGTCGCTGGCCGTTGGCGGCGCTGCCGTCGGGGTCAAGGTCGCGCCGGGGATCCCGGCCGAGCTGGTACCCGACGGGTGGGAGGCGGAGTTCATCTCGTCCGGACGCCAGCTGGGCGGGGCAATGCTGTGGTCGCCGGCCTTGTTCACGGTGCCGCGGCGGGCCACGCTGCTGCCGACCGGGCTGACGGGCGGGCTGACGCTGGTGGCGGTGCCGGGCCCGGCGGTGCCCGTGGCGATGCCCGGGCGGTACGTGATCGACCCGGATCCGGCGGTGACCAGGGCCGGGCTTGTGGAGGATCTCGCGCGGTCGCTGTCGCCGCTCGAGCCGTGGAAGATCGATTCGCGGATCGGGTTCCTGTCCTGCGACCGTGCGGTACGGACCGCGTTCGGGCGGACGCTGCTGGTGGAGGAGAGCCTGCCGTGGAGCCTGAAGCGGGTTCGCTCCGCGGTACGCGCGGCGGGGGCGGGGTCGGTGGACATCCGCAAGCGGGGTTCCGCGGTGGACGTGGACGAACTGCACCGCAGGCTCGACCTGTCCGGGGACCGGCGGCTGACGCTGGTGCTTACCCGGGCAGCGGGCCGGCCGTGGGCGCTGGTCTGCAGCGATCCGTGATTCCCGGGCGGCGGGTCACGGTTCGACCACGCCGCTTGCCTCGGTGTGGCACTTTGGTCATGTTTTGCCGCAAACTTTCTCAGTGGAGTCAATTGTCCCTGGCCATGGGCCTGCCGCGTCGGTGCCGCGGCGCGTCGTCATCTCGGCGGTCCCGGTCGCCGTCGCCTCCGCGGCGGTGCTCAGCGGCTGCACCTCCTCGCCGCAGAAACCGCGGGTGTTCCGCTTCTTCACCGCCCACGAGGCGGCCGTCGTGACGGACGCGACCGCGCGGATCGCGCCGGGGCCCGGCGATGACCCGGCCGAGGCGGGCCACCCAGGGGCGCGCGAGGCCGGCGTGACCAACTACATCGACCTGATGCTCGGCGCGCTGGCCGCGCTCGGCGACAGCGGGGCGGCCGGGTCGCCGACGCCGATGATCTTCGCGGGCGGGCCGTGGAGCAACCGGCACACGTCGGGGCCGGACATGATGGCGACCTTCGTCGGGCTCGACCCGGTCAGGCAGATCGCCTGGCGCAGGCGCCTGGCGGGCTGGCAGCAGCAGTACCGCTCCGGGATCGCGCTGCTCGACAAGCAGGCCGGCGGGGACTTCACCAAGGCCAGCCACTCCAGGCAGGACTCGATCCTGGCGTCCTCCGCGCTGAGCACGTTCCGGGCGCTGCTGTTCGAGCACACGATCGAGGGCCTGTACAGCGTGCCCGAGTACGGCGGCAACCGCGGCCTGGCCGGCTGGAAGGACATCAGCTACCCCGGGGACAGCCAGCCGCGCGGGTACACGCCCGAGGAGGTCACGCAGTCCGACGGGACGGACGTGCTTGCCGATACAGGGGTGGTGGCCGACGTGCTGAAGTTCCTGAAGGCGGTCTGAGTGCGCAAGGCGATCGTGATCGGCAGCGGGGCCGGTGGCTCGTTCGCCGCGATGGTCCTCGCGCAGGCCGGGTGGCAGGTCGTGGTGTTCGAGAAGGGGCCGAACTTCTTCTCCAACCTTTCCGGGTCAGGGCCCATCCAGACCCTGTTCGCCAACGACGACCTGCGGATGAACGTGCGGTACTTCGCCGGCCCTGACCCGGAGGTGTTCCCGCGCACCTGGAAGTCCGTCGGCGCTCCCGCCGTCCAGTACACCGGGAGCGTGAACGACCTGCCGCAGATCGTCGGCGGCGGGACCGTGCACTGGGACGCGAAGGTGCCCAGGTTCTGGGACATCGACTTCCAGCAGCTCTCCGCGCTCGGGCCGGTGCCCGGCGCGGACGTGGCCGACTGGCCGTTCAGCTACGCCGACCTCGCGCCGTACTACGACGAGGTGGAACAGCTGATCGGGGCGCAGGGCGACGCGGCGGCGCAGCCCTCCCTGGTGAAGCAGCACGCGCCGCGCAGCGGGCCGTTCCCGATGGCGCCGGGCCCGCAGATGCGCTCGTCGACTTTGATAGCGGCCGGGGCGACGGCGATCGGGATGCACCCGTTCGCGTACCCGATGGCGATCAACTCGGTGCCGTACAACGACCAGCACGCGTGCAACGACTGCGGGTTCTGCTCCAACTACGGGTGTCCCGTGGTGGCCAGGCCGGCCGCGCTGATGCCGCTGCGGGCCGCGCTGCGCACCGGGCGGGTGCAGCTGGTGCCCGAGACGATGGTCACCTCGGTGGTCTTGGCGGGCCCGGCCGCCACCGGGGTGCGGTGGGTCCGGATGACCTCTTCCGGCCCGGTGACCGGCGGGGAGAGCGCCGACGTCGTGGTGATGGCCGCCTCCGGCATCGAGACCGTGCGGCTGGCGCTGCTGTCGCGCTTCCCCGACGCGAGCGGCAAGCTCGGGCGGCGGCTGATGATGCACTCGTTCCTCGACGGCACCGCGATCTTCCTCGACGAGCGGGTGCACGCCTACCGCGGGCGGTCGATCACGCAGTGCGCGCAGGACACGTGCGACCCGGACTACCCGGGGGCGCGGGCGTTCGCGCGCGCGAACGGGCTGCCGTATATCCGGGGCGGCAACATGGAGCTCGGCGGCAGCCAGGACCCGATCTCCGAGGCGCAGTCCTACCAGACGCTGCTCGGCTTCGTCCGCTCGTCCCAGCCGTTCGGCACCGATTTCAAGCAGCTGATGCGCGCGTCGATCCTGCGCGACCGGCTGGCGGGCTGCCAGCTGATCGGGAACGACCTGCCGTACCTGGACCACACGGTGACCCTGGATCCCACGGTCAAGGACGTGTTCGGCCTGCCGGTCGCGCAGATCACCTGGAGCGCGGGCAAATCCGAGCAGGTGGCGCAGGAGTTCTACATCCCGATCCTGAAGAAGATGCTGACCGCGGCCGGGGCCGCGGTCTCGCTCGCGGTGCCGGCCACGACCGACAGCGGCGGGCTGCCCACCGGCTTTCACATCATGGGCGGGATGATGATGGGCGCCGACCCCGCGACCAGCGTGACCGACAGCTACGGCCGGGTGCACGGGCTTGACAACGTGTACGTGGCCGACGGGTCGGTGTTCGTCTCGTCGGGCGCGCAGAACCCGTCGAACACGATCATGGCGGTGGCGCTGCGGAACATGCGCCATCTCGCCGGGACGAGTTGACCGCGGCCGCTGCCTGATTCGCGTTATCCGTACAAACCCGGCGATTTGTCACTACGGTAGGGGCGAGGACGCGGGGACCAGCCGTTCCGCGAGCGGAGGTTCGTGAGCTGCAGCACGTAGACCAGCACAGGGTTGCCGGTTACCTGCTTGAGGACTACATCGGCCAGGGCGACTCGGCGGTTGTCCAGCGCGCCAGGGACGAGCGGCTGGGCCGCACCGTGGCGGTCAAGATCCTGGTGCCGGAACTCGCACGGGACGCCGAGTTCAGGACCCGGCTGTTCCGCGAGTCGCGGGCCGCCGCGGAGATCGGCCACCCCGGCATCCTCCCGGTGTACGCGGCCGGCGACGCGGACGGGACCGTCTACGTGGCCATGCGCTACGTCCGCGGCAGCGATGCCCGGTCGCTGCTCAACAGGCTCGGGCCGCCGCCGGTGGCCGATGCCTGGCAGATCGTCGGCCAGGTAGCCGCGGCGCTGGACGCCGCGCACGCTCGCGGCCTGATCCATCGCGACGTCAAGCCGGCCAACATGCTGCTCGACGCGCGCGACTCGGCCGGCGGCGGGATGCCGGACTGGGCCGACTACGACCTCGAGCACGTGTGCCTGTCCGATTTCGGGATGAGCAGGGACGCGCCGCCCGAGGAGATCATCGCCACGGGCCAGTACACCGGAACGCTCGACTACCTTGCGCCCGAACTGGTGCGGGAGCGCGCCGTCGACGGCAGGGCCGACCAGTACTCGCTGGCCTGCGCGGCGTTCGAGCTGCTGTGCGGCGCGCCGCCGTTCGGGCAGGACCAGGGCCTGACTGTGCTGTACGCGCAGCTGTACGCGCCGCCGCCCGCGGCCACCGCGCTGCGCCCGGGGCTGCCCGCCGCGGTCGACGCGGTGCTGGCCACGGCGCTGGCGAAGGACCCGGCCGAGCGGTACGCGTCCTGCGGTCAGTTCGCCGCGGAACTGCGCGTGGCGCTCGGGCTGGCCGGGGCTTCGGGGGGGTCCGGGGGGTCCGGGGGGTCCGGGGGGTCCGGGGCTTTGGCGGCGGCCGAAGCGCCGCCCACGGTGCCCAGGCTGACCGCGGCGCCGGGGCCGCCCGCCGTGGACGACCTGGATGCGGCGGACGACCAGGACGACCAGCGTCCGGCGGACGTCGCGGGCAGGCGGCACCGGCTGCGTTCCGCGGGAATCATGCTCATCCTTGCCGTCGTGGTTGCGGTCCTCGCCGCCGTCACCACCAACCTGGTCCTGACGCATAGGCACGCCACGGCCACGGCCTTCCCCGCCGCGACGACGGCACCGTCATCCCCGGCGCCCACGTCACCGTCGCCCGCTGCGCCGTCGCCGTCACCGCCGGCGTCACCGCCGGCCGCCGCCGCGGCGTCGCAGCAGGCGGCCGCCGTCAACAAGCTGCTGGGCTCGAGCGCGGCCGCGAGGACGGCGCTGCAGCACGCGGTCAGCCAGGCCGGCAGCTGCACGGACCTGGCCGGCGCGGTCAGCCAGATCCAGGGCGTCGTCAGCGAGCGCAGCGCCGAGTACAACCAGGCGGTCGCGCTGTCGACCTCCGCGCTGGCCAGCGGCGCGACGCTGAAGTCCGACCTGCTCACGGTGCTGCGCGACTCCCTGGACGCCGACAGGGACTACCTGAGGTGGGCGCAGCAGCAGGACAGCGCCGGCTGCACCCCGGCCTCTCCTTCCGGTACCTTCACCGCCGCCGACCAGCAGGCCGGCACGGCCAAGACCGCGTTCCTGCGGATATGGAACCCGATCGCGGCCAAGTACGGCCTCCCGCAGAAGTCAGCCGCCAGCATCTAACGCGGGTCACCCGCCGGCGCGCGTTTCCGCGGAAACGCGCCACGCACTTGCGCAGACGCCGGCGCCGGGACGTGCCACCACGGCCCGTTCTGCTAATAATGCTTTTTATGCCGAACGAGCGGTGGTGCTTGTGCTCGGGCCGGTACCACGGCGGGGTGGCCGGCGGCGGCTAGGAAGCCCGTGGAAGCTTGAGCGCGTCGAAGTTCTCGGCGATCCGGTGGACGGTGCGCAGGGGCGGGCCGCCGCGTCTCGGTGCTGGCGGTTCACGGCTCCTGACCGCTGGGTTCCCTCACTCGCCCGCGCGTGCTGAACCATCCGTGTCGGGTCGTACGTGTTAAGTGACATCTTGTCCCACACGATCCGGCCCGAACCCCAACGGAAGGAAGCACCAGATGAGGCAGTGGTATCCGCTTTCGGGAAACGCGCACCCCGGGCCGGACTGGGAATGGGAAGTAGCGGAACCGCCGGTGGCCGATGACGACCCGTACGCCGACGACGGCTGGGATCCAGTTGTGTGGGAAATACCAGCCGCCGGAGCCGACGATCAAAGATACGCGTGGGGCGGCCCGGACCTCGTTGAGGCGACCCAGGCCTTCCCGGCACTCGCTGACTACGGCACGCAGACGCGCCACGGCGTTCCTGCGCCTCGGCAGGAATCGGCGCCGCCCGCCTTCTCCCAGCAGTTCTGCGAGGTCAGCCGAGTGGACGCGAACGGGAACCTGCAACCGGGCCTGCCCGGCGCGGACTTCCTTGTCAGGATCGCCGGCGGCTGGCTGACCGTGATCGAGATCCCGGTCATCCCCGTCTTCAGCGTTCCGGCCGACGAGGTGCAGGTCACCACGCCGCTCTGGCAGCGCAAGATCGGCACCGGCAGCATGCTGCGGCTCGCCGGGCAGCTCTGGTGGGTCGAGTTCGTCCGGGTCCACCGGGCCGAGGCCGCTCGCGACGGCCGGGACGGCTTCTTCCGGATGGCGTTCACCGCGGGTGCCGCGCGGAAAGCCGTGCGCCGCGGCAGGGAGATCAACGCGCGATTCACCGCCGCGCTGCTTGCCGTCGGCGCCGCCGACACGGCCGCGTAGCTGCTCAGTAAGGCTCGCGCTGCGCCTCGGCCAGCGTCCACACGGTTGTCCGCTTGGTGTCGGCCCCTTCGAGCACGCGCTGGGCGGGAACGTCGTAGCTGGCCAGCGGCCTCAGGCGGGTCCGGGGCAGGTAGGCACGGCCGAGGTCGCCCGCCAGGGCCTCGGCGCCGCGGGTGCGGGCTCGCTCAAGGAACCGCATCGCCCGGGCCGCCAGGTCGCGCTCGTAGAAGGCGTCGGCGACGAGTACTAGGTCCGCGCCGGGAGCCGGGATGTCGTCCCGGTCGAGGACGTCGGCGCAGACGGCCACGACGGTGACGCCGTTGGCAGCGGAGTTCAGGCGGATGGCTTCGGCGGCGAGCGGATCGATGTCGTAGGCGGTCACCGCCGCCGCCCCCGCGATGGCCGCCGCGATGGCTACCAGGCCGGATCCCGAGGCCATGTCGATGACGTGCCGGCCGCGGGCCAGCTGCGGGTGATCGAGCAGGTACCGGGCAAGCGCCTGCCCGCCGGCCCAGGCGAACGCCCAGAAAGGCGGGTCCAGGCCGGTCTGCCCGGCCTCCTCCTCGGTGCGCTGCCACAGGCCGATCGGATCGCTGGCTTGATGCAGCCGGATCTCGGGCACAAGCGGCACGGGCCCGAGCCGGGTGCCGATCCGGATGATCTCCGGCGTGGCGGATCGTGCCTTGATGCTGCCACTCATCACGGACCTCCAGGTCAGGCAGGCTACCTGACCGACGGGCGTTTCCGCACAAACGCTCGCGTCCTCGTCCTGCCTGGGAGCCGCAGAATTCCGGGGAGGTGTCAGGGGGTGGGCGCGGGGAGGAGGTAGTCGCGGGGCCAGTGGCAGTCGCGGAAGGCGGTCAGGGCGTCGGTGAGGCGCTGGTCCCAGTCGGGGTCTTCGGCGCGGGCGCCGACGGCGTGCTCGATGGCGGTGGCGGGGCGAGTGCCGTAGGCGACGGCGCGGACCTGGTACGGGTCGCGCTGGTCGGCTTCGTACCAGCGCTGGACCTGCTCGAGCTGGCTCGCGCAGGTGTCGCCGGCGATGGCGCGTCGGTAGGCGGCTTCCCAGTCGGGGGTGGCGGGGTGCGGGCCGGCGGCGGGGTCATCGCGGTGGCGGGCACGCAGCGAGTCAAGGACCAGGGCCCACCGGTAGGGCGGGGCAAGCCAACCGGGCTCCCGCTGGTCGCAGAGCCAGCGGTGGTCCAGGGCGGCGCGCATGGCGGCCGTGACGTGAGCGGTTAGGGCCGGGCCGCTGACGCGGGAGGAGACGACAGGAGCCCGGGCGGCGACCGCGGCGTCGACCGCGTGGGAGAGGGCGCAGTCGCGGAGGCGCCGGGTCGCGGCGGCCAGGTCGGCGGCGAAGGCGGGAACGGGGACTGGCATGAGCCAGCCGGTCAGGTGGGCCAGCACGGAGAGTTCGGCCCACAGCGTGATCCGCTGGTCCTGGGCGGCGGCGCGCTGCGCGTCGCGGACCTGGCGCAGGCTGCACGGGGCGGCGCGGCAGTCCGGGCCGCAGGTGGGGCTGCGGGAGGTGATCAGCGGGGCTGGGGAGGCGGCCGTGTTCGAGGCTGTGCTCTCGCGGGCTGTGCTCTCGCGGGCTGTGCCGTCGGGCATCCGGGTCAGGACGGGGTAGTCCATTCCGTCGGTGAAGACCGCCGCCTCGCCTGGGGACAGCGTGACCAGGTAGGCGGACTGGTCGTCGGTGAGGTTCATGGTCGCGCCGACGGCCTGGCGGTCATCGGCGGCGGGCAGGCGGTGCACGATCTTGACGGCGGTGTTCTTGATCACGTCGGGGATGAGCTTGGCCGGGATCTGCTCGGCGATGATCAGGCCCTCGCCGTAGGCGCGGATCTCGGCGAGCAAGCCGGCGAACATCTCCACCGCGTGCGCGGCCGGGCCGGCCGCCTGGTCACGGGGCTGACGGAGCAGGCGGTGGGCTTCCTCGAAGACCGACAGGCGCCGCAGCCGGGGAGCGGCGGCTGCCTCGGCGCGCTGGCGCAGCCGCAGGTGCTCGGCCAGGCGGATGAGCACGGTGCCCATCAGGAAGGCCTTGTCCCTGTCGTCGCCGACGTCTTCGATCTCGAAGACCACGTTGGCCTTGAGCAGCCTGGCGAAATCCAGCGGATGACCGCCTTGCAGGAACCGGCCGGTGGTGCCGAGGCGCAGGCTGGAGATCCGCACCGCGACGAAGCCGCGGACGTTATCGGTGATCTCGCGGCCGTACCCGATCTCCTCGACGATCTGGATCGCCGTGGCCTGCAGGTCCTCCAGTGCCGGGTAGGCGGGAAGCAGGCCGGGGCGGGCGGGCTCGCCCGTGACCATGTCCCAGCCGGCGTTCTCGTAGCAGCGGGTCAGGGCCGCGGCCAGGACCTGGGGGAAGGGCTCGTCGGCCTCGAACGCGGCGAGGAACAGCGCCCGCACCAGGTCGGCGTGGGTCTGCAGCGGGAACCGGGCGCCGTCCGGGCCCGGCGCGGGCTCCAGCGGGTTGATGCCGGCCGGCGGATCGGCCAGCTCTCCGGGCCGGATCCGGATCACCTCGGTGCCCGGCAGCCTGGCGGCCATCAGCCGGTATTCGGCCTTGGCGGGCTCGACTACCAGCCACGGGATGCCCTGCGCGGTCGCGGCCTCGAGCAGGCCGCGGACCGTCTGCGACTTACCCGCGCCGGTGGCGCCGCAGACGAACGCATGCCGGTTCAGCGACGCCTGGGAAAGGGCGAGTTCGCCGGCCGGGAGCCGGTTCCAGTCCAGGACGGTGCCCAGCGGGACCGGCGGACCCGTCCTGGCGGTGAGGATGGGCGTCTCGGGCGTGACGTCGAAGTCGGGCCGCAGCACGAACCGGATGCCGGGCACCTCCCTGGCCGGGGGCCTCGCCAGCGCGGCCACCAGCCGGGAGGAGGCGTGAAACGGTGCCTCCGGGCCGGGCTCAGGGGAATGAAACTCCGGATTCAGTACCCTGGGAGGTCGTGAAAGCCCGGTTTCATTGCGCTGCGGCGGGGGGGCGGAGAGGCTCGGCGCGGGGACGGAGAGGCTCGGCGCGGGGACGGAGAGGCTCGGCGGGAGGGCGGGGCGGAGGATGTCTGGAAGGGCGGCGCAGCCGGGGAGGGGGGCCAGGGCGTAGGGCAGGCCCTCCAGGTCGGCGGAGGCGCACAGGAGGCCGGCGACCTGGGCAGCGGCCCGGGGGGACTGGCCTGCTGCCAGGACGTGAAGCTGCCATAGGCCGGTCGCGGCGGCCTGGCGGATCTCGGCGTGGCGCGCGGACAGGCGGCGGGCAGCCAGCTGGGCTTCCGCGCTGTCGCGGCGCTGCGCGCCGGTCAGGGCCAGGGACACCTCGTCGCCGAGCTCGGCGAGGCGGGCGGCGGTAACGGGTGCCGCGAGGACCAGCCAGGCGAACGGGGCTGACCAGGCAGACAGCAGGCCGTCTTCGAGGGACGGGCGCGCCTCCCGGTCACGGGGTCCCGGCCGGCCCGGCTCGCCGGAGCCGGCCAGCAGGGCGTCAGCGATGCCGGCCAGCCGTACCCAGCACGGCATCCGGGCAAGCAGGTCCGCGGCTTGCCCGGCGGGCAGCGGGTCGCCCCGGGCGCCGGCCGGGATCGTCAGCACCACCTGACCGCCATCAGCGTCGGCTCGCGGGCCGACGTCCGTGCTCGCTCGCAGGGCGGGCCCGGCGGCCAGGACGCGGACAGGGCCGGCTGCGCGCTCGCGGAGCCAGCAGAACGCGACGGGGGCGCCGTAGTGGTAGGCGGAGACCAGCGCCTGGAGGCGCTGCGCGGCGCCCTGGTCGGGCTGGCCCTGGGCGTCGCCTGACGAGTCGCGGCGGGCGGCAGGGCGGCGCGGGATCTGGGTGGCCTGCCAGGCCTCGAGGTTGCGCAGGACCTGCCATGCGCCGCCGATCGTCACGACGGCCAGAATAGTTGCACTCCGGAAATGCTTCGTCGCCATTCGTGACGAATTGGTCCGGTGATGGCATATCATCGGCTTTGGGAGGCGGACGCACGGAGCAGGGACTACCGGAAAGGACACCGGTGCCATGAGCGTCCCCCCGCCGCGGCTCGCGCTGGAACGGCTGTTCACCCCCGGCGCCCGGCTGGGCTGGATCTTCCGCGATCTGCGCACGATCGCGGCGCCGTACCCGGAACCGGAGCCGGATCCTGGCAGGTGGGCTCGGCGAGCGGCGGCACGCGCCGAGGCCGCCCAGGCCCGCTACGACCGGGCCCGCCGGTGGACGATCCGGCCCAGCCTGGCCGCGACGCTCCTGCTGTTGCTGCTCGCCGGGTTCGCGCACGACGGCCACGACCCGGACGATGCGTGGGTGGCACTGCTCGCCGCGGCGGCGGTCGGCGGTTCCGGGCTGGGGTACACGGCCGGATGCTGGTTCCAGAATCGGCGAGACCAGGCGGCCGCAGCCCAGCCGGAGCAGGACTACGGGCAGGCCCACGCGGAGTGGCGGGAGCGGGCCGCCGGGCACAGGTCCGCCGAGCTGGCGCGGCTTAGCCAGCTTGCCAGGCTCGGCCGGGAAGCGGAATGGGGCAGCGCGGAGCCGCCGACCCGGCGGACCGATGTCTTCGGCGGCAGCCTGCGAGGCTGGCAGGCGCTGCTGACCACGCACGGCGCGTCCATCCTGGCCGCTCAGCCGCTGCTGGTCATGGACCTGTCGGGCCAGCTCGCCAGCGGCCAGCTGACCGCGACCGCCCGGCAGGCGGGAGTGCCGGCCGCCCAGTACGTGCTGCCCGCCGACCTGGACCGGTGCGGGCTGCTGGCGCGGCTGACCCCGGCCGAGCTGACCGGGGCGCTCGCCGAGGCGATCCACGCCGGCGCGCCCGGCGGGGCGCGCTCTGATCGCGCGGTCGATGCCCGCGTGCTCCAGCAGCTGACCGGCGCGCTGGACGGGCGGGTCACCCCGGCCAGGCTCGCCGCCGCCGCGCAGTCCGCACTCGGCCACCCGGTCCTGCCCGGGCTGCTGAGCGCCCGGGAGGAGGCGCTGATCGGCGGGGACCTGTTCGCTGCCGAGTACCGCCGCCAGGTCGGGCCCAACCTGGTCCGGCTGGACGCGTTCCTCGCCGAGCTTGCCAGGTACGCGGGCCACTCCCCCGGCGGCGCACCCGGCGCCGGCCAGGACGGGCGACCTGCCTACTACACCTGCCTGGCGCTTGAGGCCGGGGCGCGCAGCGCGCACGGCGAGATGCTCGCCGCGCTTGCCGTCCAGTGGCTGACCGTGCAGGTATCCGCCAGCCCGGCGTCGGCGCCCGCGGCGATCATCGCCGGGGCCGACGAGATCACCCGCCCGCACCTGGAGCGGCTGTCGGACGCGTGCGAACGGCGCGGGGTTCCGCTCACCCTGATGTTCCGGCACCTGCGCGAGGACAGCCTGCAGGTGCTCGGCGGCGGGACCGCCGCGTTCATGCGGCTGGGCAACCACGCCGAGGCGGAGCAGGCGGCCGGCTACATCGGCCGACGGCACACGTTCGTGCTGTCCCAGCGCACCGCGACCCTGGGCAGGAACGACTCCACCACGAGGACCGACACGGACGGCCGCGGCACCTCCGACTCCGGCACCGTCGCCTTCGGCGCAGGCTGGCCGGGCAACCCGCTCGACCTCGGGCAGCGGTCCCGCGGCGTCTCCACGTCGAGGAACTGGTCCACGGCCATGTCCTGGGCGGACGGCACGAGCTGGAGCGACAGCGCGGGTACGCAGCGGGTCTACGAGTACGCGGTCGAGCCCGCCGTCCTGCAGAGCCTCCCGGACCGCGCCCTGCTGCTCGCCGTGCGCGGGACGGCCGGCCCGGTGCCGCGCGCGGTGGAGTGCGATCCCGGCATCGTCACCTTGCCCGGGGTGAGCACCAGGCCGCTCGCCGCGTTGCCGATGCCCCGCCGGCCAGGCGGGGCGTCGGTCATGTCCGCAGCCGCGACCATGCGTCGGCACCAACCGCGATGAGCAGGATGCCGCCGAGGGTGATCTGCTCGTACAGCGGGTTCAGCCCGAGCAGGTCGTAGCCGTTGCCGATCAGCGCGATGAACAGCACGCCGACCACGGTGCGCCAGATCGCCCCCTCGCCGCCGAGGATGCTCGTGCCGCCGACCACGATGCCCGCGAGAACGGTGAAGGTCAGCGTGGTCTCGCCGTTCGAGGCCTGCGCGCTGAGCACCCGCGACGCGTCGATGACGCCGCCGAGGGCCGCGGCTCCGCCGCTGATCACGAACGTGACCAGCTTGATCATCTGCACCCGGACCCCGGCCAGCCTGGCGGCCTCGGCGTTGCTGCCCGCGGCGTACATGTAGCGCCCGGCCGTGGTCCGCGACAGCACGACCGCGATCGCCGCGACCGCGATGACCATCGTCCAGGTCGAGGTGAATACCGTGAGGAACGAGCTGCGGGCGAGGTCACCGAAGGACGGCCGACTGTAGGCGATGATCAGGTTACCGCTGGTGACGAGGCTCGCCAGGCCGCTGACCACGAACGACATGGCGAGCGTGGCGATCAGCGAGTTGATCCTGAAGAAGGTCGCGATCACGCCGTTGACCAGGCCCACCACGAGCCCGACCGCCACGCCCGCCACGATGGCCAGCGCCGGAGGGACCGACAGCGCAAGCCGCGTCGCGGTGACGCCCGCCAGCGCATAGGTCGCGCCGACCGACAGGTCGATGCCGCCTGCTATCAGCACCAGGGTCCCGGCGGCGGCGATGATCAGCGTCGAGGCCTGCTGGTCGAGGATGTCCAGCAGGTTGACCTTGGTGAAGAAGGACCCGCTGGCGACCGAGAGCACGATGAACAGCACGATGAAGGGGAAGACGATCCCGCCGCGGCGCAGCGTGGTCAGCAGCTCCGGGCGGAGCGGGATGGGCGCATCGCCTTTCTGGGCAACAGCCATCCCTCGGGCATCCTGCTGGTTCATGACGGACCTTTCTCGGTGGCGCCGAACGCGGCCGTCAGTATCGCCGCTTCGGTTATCTCACCGCCGGTCAGCTCGGCGGCGATCTGGCCCGCGCGCATCACGAGCACCCGGTGCGCCAGGCCGAGGATCTCCTCCACCTCGGAGGAGATCAGCAGCACGCCGAGGCCGTCGGCGGTCAGCGAGGTCAGCAGCTGGTAGATGGCCCGCTTGGCACCGACGTCCACGCCGCGGGTCGGCTCGTCGGCGATCAGGACCCGCGGCTTGCGCAGCAGCACCCTGGCGAACAGCAGCTTCTGCTGATTGCCGCCGGACAGCGCGTCGGCGGGCACGGCCTGGCTGCGGGTCCGCACGTCCAGCTCGCGCAGCACCTGCTGCACGGTCCTGCGCTCCGGGCGCGACTTGACGATCCCGCCGCGACCCAGCAGGTCCAGGCTGGCCAGGCTGACGTTCTCGCGGACCGAACGCCGCGGCATCAGGCCCTGCTCCTTGCGCGACTCAGGGATCATCGCCAGGCCCGCCTGCAGCGCCGCCCGGGGATGCGCGGACCTGCGCCCGGTGTCGAGCTGCCCGGCCCCGGCCAGGCCGATCGTCCCGCGCGTTACCCGGTTCGCGCGGTACAGCGACCGGGCGAGTTCGGTGCGGCCCGCGCCGACGAGGCCGGCCAGGCCGAGGATCTCCCCGGCATGCAGGTCGAAGGACACGTCCCTGACGCCGGGTGCGACAAGCCCGCGGACCGACAGCACGACGGGGGCGTCCGGGGGGAGCTGGCGGCGGGCCGGGAACGCGGCGCCGACGGATCGCCCGAGCATCGCGGCGAGCAGCGACTCCTCGGTCTGGCCGGCCGCCGGGGTGGTGCGCACCACGCGCCCGTCGCGCAGGATCGTCACCTCGTCGGCGAGCTCGAGCACCTCGCCGAGGAAGTGCGAGACCAGCACCACCGTGGTGCCGGAGCGGGCCAGCCTGCGGATGATCTGGTGCAGGGTGGTCACGTCCGGCCGGGACAGGGCCGCGGTCGGCTCGTCCATCACGATCAGCCCGGCCCGGCGGCCCAGCGCGCGCAGGATCTCCACCTTCTGCTGGTCCGCCGTGCGCAAGCCGCCCGCGTTCGCCTCGCCGCTGAGTTCGAAGCCGGCCGTGCCGGCCAGGTCGGCGTAGCGCCTGGCCAGCTCGCGCGGGCGCAGGAAACCCGCCCGGCGCGGCTCGGTGCCGAGAAAGACGTTCTGTGCCGCCGACAGCGAGGGCGCGATCGACAGCTCCTGCGCTATCGCCGCGATGCCGCGGGCGATCGCGTCCCTGGGCGAGCGGAAGCGAACCGGCTCGCCGTCGACCAGCAGTTGCCCGCTGTCCGGGGCGAGCACGCCGGAGATGATCTTCCCGAGGGTCGACTTGCCCGCGCCGTTCTCGCCCACCAGGGCGTGGATCGACCCGCGGGCTATCCGCAGGTTGACCCCTTCCAGGGCGCGCGCGCCGCCGAAGGACTTGGAGACGTCCCGCAACTCGGCGTGCGCGCCCTGGTTACCTGTCTGCTCTTCCGCCGTCATCCCGGCCACTGGGCGGTGAACTGGGTCACGTTTGCCTTGGTCACCACGCCGCCGTCGGGCAACTGGGCAACCGGGTCGATGCCGCCGCTGTTCTGCCCGGTGCGCAGCGCCTTGACCAGCGCCAGCACGGCCAGCCGGCCCTCGCTGGCGGGCGCCTGGGCCACGTCCGCGTACCAGGCGCCCGACGCCACGCCCGCCAGCGCCGCGGCGCTGGCGCCGTAACCCACCAGGATGACCTTGCCGGTCTTGTGCGCGGCCGCCAGGGCCTCGGCGCCGCCCTCGATGCCCTGGTCGGAGCCGACGATCAGGTTGAGGTTCGGCTTGGCGGCCAGCATGTCCTGCACCGCGGACAGGCCGTCGGTCGGGCTGAAGAAGCTCTGCCCCTGGGCCACGATCTTGATGGCCGGATCCGCCGCGATCGCCTTGGTGAACGCGCCGGAGATCGCGACGTCGAGCGCGGAGGCCTTGATGTCGTAGAGGTAGCCGACGTTGCAGGGGCTGAGGTTCTTGGCCTCGCACGCCTGCACCACGAGGTTCCCGAGCTTGGTACCGATCTCGGTCGGCACGAACGTGACGTTGGCGGAAAGGCCCGGCACCTGCGGCTGGTCAGTGGACAGGTTCGGGCCGAGGATCTGGTCCATGTTGACGACCTTGATCCCCTTGGCGATGGCCTGCTTTACCAGGGTGATCAGGCCGGTGCCGAAGATGGGCTGCAGGATGATGCCGTTGTACTGGCCGGAGTTGATGACGTCCTGCAACTGCGCGTACTGGGTCTGCGGGCTGTTGTTCGCGTCGAATACCTTCATCGTGGCGTTGTTGTCGCTGGCCACGGCCTGGGCGGCGGCCAGCATCGGGGCGTCGTAGCTGTTCTCGACGGCGAACGACAGGTAGGCGATGCTCAGCGGCTTGCTGCTCGCTGACGAGGTGGCCGAGGTGGCCGAGGTGCTGCTGGTACTGCTGCTACATGCCGTTAGGGCGAGCCCTGCGGCGATCACCGCCAGGGCGGCACTGCCGCGACGCCGGGGCCGCGGGCTTGCCGATATAGGTCGCACGGCTAAACTCCTTGTGCTTGCTCACTGGTAGGTGGGTTAAGTGGTTAGGCCGGTGAGCCGGGTGCGCGCCCGGCTCACCGGTACTGAGGTGAGGTTTGTCTGCTACTGCTTGCCTTCGGTTTGCTCCTCTTTCCAGGCGGCGGAACCCGTGTACGTGTACGGGTTGCTGAGCACCTTGCTCTCCGGGATTTCCGGGGACATGCCCTGCGCCCAGGCCTCGCCGCCGAGTTCGCCCTTGAGGTAGTCGACGGTCTGCCCGATCGCCTGGCGTGCGTGGTCCAGGTCGATGCCGACCAGGCGGTGGTCGTACTTCACCACCCGGCCGTTCACCAGCACCGTGTGCACGTCGCCGCGCTGCGCCTGGAAGACCACGTGACCGTAGGGGTGCAGGACGGGGAAGCTGACCGGCGAGTTGTCGTTCTTGATGAGCACCAGGTCGGCCTTCTTGCCCGGCTCGATGCTGCCGACGACCGAGTCCAGGCCGAGCGCCTGCGCTCCGCCGCGGGTGGCGTACTCGACGACGTTCTGCGCCCGCAGGTAGTGGTTGGTGACCGTCTTGCCCTCGGCGTGCGCCTCGAAATGCTCCATCACCCGGTCCGCGTTGAGCGTGGCCCGCATGGCCGCGAAGATGTCGCCGCTCCACCAGACGCTCGTGTCCTGGGAGAGCGAGATCGGGATGCCGTACCTGCGCAGCTTCCAGGTGGGCGGATAGCCCTGGCCGGCGTTGCACTCGCTCTCGGTCGAGACCGAGACGAAGCCGCCGGTGGCGGCGATCTTGTGGTAGGAATCCGGGGACAGCGACGAGGCGTGCACGTAGATCGTGCCCGGCACGGCGAACCCGTTGTCGTACATGAGCCGGATGCCGGTGTCCGTGGTGACGGCCCACACCCCGGCGTGCGTCGTGACAGGCACGCCGAGTTCCCTTGCCACCTCGAACGTCGCCTTCTCCGGGAAGGACTCGTCGCCAGGCAGGTCGAAGGCGATCTGGAAGCCGAGCATGTCGCCCTTGCCGGCGAACCTGCGGTTGTAGAAGTCGCGGAACTCCGGCGTGGTCGACCACTCCCACGAGCCCTGCTGGATGTTGCCGTAGGCCAGCACGAAGCG
>JASHTQ010000365.1 GCA_030040475.1 Streptosporangiaceae bacterium | reverse complement strand
CCGCCGCGATCCGTGCGCTCACCGTGCACGTGTGGATGGACGGCGGCCAGGCCTGGCGGCAGGGCAACTGGCTGACCGCGCTGCTCTGGGTGGTCTCGATCGGCCTGCACCTGGGCTACGACTACCTGGTCCTCGGCAACGGCTCGCAGTCCGGCCTCGCCTCGGCGAGCCTGCTGCTCTACTTCGCCGTGACCTACTCGATCCAGCGCGTCATCCAGCAGGCCCGCGCGCAGCGGATCGGGGACGCCGGCCAGAACACCAGCGCCCCCGCCCCCTCACGCTAACCGCCTGCCGCCCCCGCCGAACCGGTCCCCGCCGAACCGGCCCCCGCCTGCGCCGCACCCGCACCCAGCGCCGCAGCCACGCCTGCCGCCGCACCCGCAGGCACCACCGCACCCGCTCCCGCAAGCACCGCACTCGTCGCCACCGCACCGGCCGCAGCAACGGCCTCGGTCACCGCCACCGCACCCGCAGTCCTCGCCGCAGCCCGGCAGCAGGACCGGGCCGGCGTCGGGAATCCGCCGGGTCCGCGCCTTGGCCAGCAGGGCCTCTGCCGCGTCCCGTGCGGTCTCGCCGCAGTGGGTCATCCGGGCCGCGATCAGCCCGGTCACGACCGGGGTTGAGAACGACGTGCCGCTCCACTGCGCGAGGCCCTTGAACGTCCTTTCCTGCCCGGCGTAGGGAGCGATCTCGCATTTGTAGGTGCCGTCGGCGTAGGCGTTGATGAGGTTCTGACCGGGCGCGTACACATCGACATAGCTGCCGTGGTTGCTGAAGTACGCCCGGCTGCACCAGTCGGTCGACAGGGCGCCCACACAGAGCACGTCGGGAAGGGCGCCCGGCCAGGATGGCCGCCGGGTGTTGTTGTTTCCCGCAGGGGCGATGCACACGACGCCCTTGTAGGCCTTGAGCTGCTTCAGCCAGGCGTCCAGGGCGATCAGCTGGTAATTGTTCCTGGTCAGGCAGGATGCCGTGATGTGCAGGATCTCGAAACCGAAGTCCCACGCCTTGTTCAGCCGCAGCACGAACTCCGACTCGAGCCCGCTGCCGGCGGTGTTGAAGATGTTCGCGACGCGGATCGTGGCCTTCGGCGCCATGCACCTGATGACGCCCGCGACGAACGTGCCGTGCCCGGCGTAGGGCCGGATAAAGGTACTGCTTCCTACCGTCACCGGGTCCCACTCGTCGCACTCGACGCCATGGAGCCAGTCGTGCTCAGCCGCCGCACCCTCCAGCAGGCCCGTGTCGGCGATGAAGATACGGACCCCGCGGCCGCCCTCGCCGGGACACTCCGGCGGATAGGGCTTCTTCGGGCCGTAGAATTCCTCGGGCTCAGTGGCCGGGCAGTTGGATACCTCTCCGTTCGAGGCGGTCAGCACGTGATCGGGCGTGGCGATTCCCACGCCGAATCTCTCCTCGATCAGGTCGAGAAGGGTGAGCACCGTGGGCGGTTGCCCGCCTTCCTGCGCTCCGGTATTACCTTGGGCATTCCCGCCATCACCTTCGGTGAGTGCATTGTCACTTTTGGGATCGCTGTCGTCACTCTTAGCTGATTCATTGTCGCCTTTGCTATCGTGACCATTCCAGGTAAGGAGCAGGACGCCGCGGACTACCGGGCTGGTCACAAGATCCCGGGCACCTGCCTCCGCGGCCAGCGCCAGCACCCGCTCGCTGTACTCCTCTCGGACCAGCAGATGCCGCTCCGCGTACATGAACGCGACCCCACCAGGAGTTACGTCGCTGTCTTGACCTGCGGAATCGCGCTCACCCTTGATTTCGATCGATGGACGGCGGTGGCGGAAGGCCTCGACGATGAGGGCTGCCTCGTCGGCGGCCCTATCCCCTAGCTTTAGCTCTGGCTCTTGTCGGCGATACCACGGAACTTCGGTGGGCATGCTGTCCTCCCCAAATATGATCAATGCCCGCCGGTTCTCGGGCCCGGCGGCAGGCGGAATTTGCTCCCACGCCGGTACGGAGTGGCGGATACGGCGGTTTAATACATGGACCGCGCGAATTAACAGACCTAAAATCGTTTCGTGGCCGGGGGAACTCGCGCGGCCGCGGCGGGTACGCGCGATGTAAATGAACTGACCGTGCTGGCCTTGTCCAGGCCTCGGGAGGCGTTCGCCAGGGCGCGCGTGCTGCTCGCCGGCCGGCCGGGTCCCTACGAGGCCTCGGTGGCTCATCAGGCCGCGGCGATCGTCCTGCGCGACCACGGCGACGTCCAGGCCGGGGTCCGCGAGTTTCGCCAGGCGCTGCGCCTGGCTCGCCGGGCCGGCTCGGCCGAACACGAGGCCGACGTGCTGGCCGGCCTCGCGGTAGCTCTCGTCCATGCGGGACGGACATCTGCCGGGCTGGCCGCCTTCGAGGCGGCCTTGCGGCGATGCGACGGCGTCCTCGCGGCGAGGGTACTGGTCCGGCGCGCGAACATGCTGATGGCCCTGGGCCGGTATCAGGCGGCGCTGGAGGACGCACGGCAGGCGGTCGTGGTGCTGCGCCGTGCGGGCGACCTGCTTTGGACGGCCCGCGCGCTCAATACCCGCGCTAACCAGTACCTGAAACTGGGGTCGCCCGGCCGAGCCGACGCCGACTTCGTTTCCGCCGCACGGGTGTTCGCCCAGATGGGCGGGCAGGAGCTGGAAGCGCTCTATCCGGTGGTCAACCGCGCGCTGGTCGCCTTCGCGTCCGGGGACCTGCCGGCCGCGCTGGCCTATCTGGACGCGGCGATCCCCAGCTACCAGCGGCTGAACGTGCCGACCACCAACCTGCGCATCGATCGGTGCATCGTGCTGCTAGCGGCCGGGCTGGCCGCCGATGCCCTGGCCGAGGCCGAGGCCGCGATGGCGGAAATGGAGCAGATCCGCGGCCGGGTCACCGTCAAGGCCGAACTGCTGCTGATGGCGGCCAGGTGCGCGCTTGCCGCAGCCCGGCCGCAAGCCGCCCAGGACTGGGCGCAGGCCGCGTACCGGCTGTTCCGGGCACAGCGCAACGCCTGGTGGGTGGCCGACGCGGCGCGGGTCCTCGTCCAGGCAAGGTATGCGGTGGGCCCGGTGTCCGCGGCATTGCTCCGCGAGGCGAACCGGGCAGCCAACCGGCTCGATGCGCTGGGCTCCCCGGACTCCGCGCGGGCACACCTGGTGGCCGGGCGGGTCGCGCTCGAGCTTGGTCGCCGCGATGAAGCGGAACGCCACCTGGCCGCGGCGGCCAGCATCCGGCACGGCCCGGTGCCGACCCGGGCGGCCGGCTGGATGGCCGAGGCGCTGCGAGCGCAGGCCGCGAACCGCCCGGACCGGATGCTGGCCGCCTGCCGGCAGGGTCTGGACGCGCTGGACGTGCTGCGTCTCATGCTCGGCGCCTCCGAGCTCCGAGCCCAGGTCACCGTGCACGGCGGCGAACTCGCCGCGCTCGCGCAGCGGCACGCCGCCCGGTCTGGCCGCCCGCG
>JASHTQ010000364.1 GCA_030040475.1 Streptosporangiaceae bacterium | reverse complement strand
CTTGTTGCCGAAACCCCCGCCGATGTCGGGGGAAATGATCCGGATCATGTGCTCGGGCAGTTCGGCGACCAGCGCCACGGCGGCCCGGATGATGTGCGGCGCCTGCGTGGTCATGTACACGGTCAGCTTCGACGTGGCCCGGTTGAAGTCCGCGATCGACCCGCAGCACTCGATCGGCGAGGGATGCGAGCGCGGGTAGTGCAGCTTCAGCTTCGAGATCACGTCGGCCTGCTCGAACGCCCGGTCGGTGCCCGCCGCGTCGCCGACTTCCCAGTTGAAGATGACGTTGTCCGCCTGGTTTTCTTTGTCGTCCCTGATGACCGGCGCGCCCTCGGCGATCGCCTGCTCCGGGTTGACAATCACCGGCAGGGGCTCGTAGTCGACCTCGATGGCCTCGCACGCGTCCTTGGCGATGTACGGGTCATCGGCGATGACGCAGGCCACCTCCTGGCCCTGGAACCGCACCTTGTCGGTGGCAAGCACCGCCTGGGTGTCGTAGGACAGCGTCGGCATCCAGGCCAGGTTCCTGGTCGCCATCATCTCGCCGGTCAGGACAAGGTGCACGCCGGGGATGTCCCACGCCTTGCTGGCGTCGATCGACTTGATCCTGGCGTGCGCCAGCGGGCTGCGCAGGATCTCCATGTGCAGCATGCCGGGCAGGGTGATGTCGTCGGTGTAGTTGCCCTTGCCGCGGATGAAGCGGTTGTCCTCGACGCGCTTGCGGCTCGCGCCCAGCCCGCCGATCTTGATCTCGTCCAGTGCTGACATTGGTTTCTCCCCGCTATCCGGCCGACTCGGACCTGAGCTTGGCGGCGGCCCACAACACCGACTTCACGATGTTCTGGTAGCCGGTACAGCGGCATAGGTTGCCGGACAGCGCCCACCGGATGTCTTCCTCGGTGGGGTCGGGGTTGGCGTCGAGCAGGGCCTTGGCGGCCATCATCATGCCCGGCGTGCAGAACCCGCATTGCAGCCCGTGCTCTTCCTTGAAGCCTTCCTGCAGCGGGTGCAGTTCGCTGGCCGTGGCGAGACCCTCGACCGTACTGACCTCGCGCCCGTCGACCTGCACGGCGAGCATGGTGCAGGACTTGACGGGGCGGCCGTCGACGAGCACCGTGCAGGCACCGCAGTTGGTCGTGTCGCAGCCCCGGTGGGTCCCGGTCAGCCCGAGCCCGCGGCGTATCAGATCGGCAAGCAGCAGCCGCGGCTCCACCTCGGCCACCTTCTTCTGGCCGTTGATGGTGAACCTGATCCTGCGCACCGGGACCTCGCCCTGCGCGTCCTGGTCTTCGTAGACGATCGTCATGGTCAGGCTGCCCTCTCCTCTGCCGCCCTCTCCTCTACTACGGGGCCGCGGCCCAGGATGCGGACCACGAAGGTGCGCACCATGTGCCGCTTGTATTCCGCGCTGCCGCGATGATCGGTTCGCGGCCGTGCGGCCTGTGCCGCAAGCTCGGCGGCCTGCGCGATGCGATCGGTGGTAAGCGGCCCGCCGACGAGCGCCGCGGCGGCCTCGGTAGCCCCGATGGTCGACCCGCCGACGCCGGTCAGGGCGATACCCGCCCTGGTCACGTTCTCGCCGACTGTTTCCACCGCGACCGCGACCCCGACGGTGGCGAAGTCACCGACCCGCCGCTCGAGCTTGAGGTAGCCGCCGGAGCGGGTCCCCTTCGCGGCCGGGATCACCGCCTCCACCGCGATCTCGTCCGGGTCCAGCACGTTCTGGAAGGGCCCGGTGACGAAGTCGGCGAGCGGGATGACCCGCGTGCCGCGCGGCCCCCGAGCCACCACCGAGCCGCCGAGCGCGAGCACCACCGAGGCCCAGTCCCCCTGCGGGTCGGCATGGCACAGCGAGCCGACAAGCGTGCCCCTGTTGCGGACGATGGGATCGGCGATCAGCGGGGCCGCCGAGGCCATGGTCGGCTGCGTCGTCTTGAGCAGGTCTGAGCGCTCAAGGTCGACGTGCCGGCATAGCGCGCCGATGCGCAGGGTGCCGTCCGGGTCGGCCCGATGGTAGGCGAGGCCCGGCACGTTGTTGATGTCCACCACGAGCTCCGGCGAGGCAAAGCGCAGCTTCATCAGCGGGACCAGGCTCTGGCCGCCGGCCAGCACCTTGACGTAGTCACCGCCCGTCTGCAGCAGGCCGATCGCCTCGTCGAGCGAACGCGGCGCCTCATAGCGGAACCGCGAGGGATACATAGGATCCTCCTGGTGTGCTGAGGAGATTCGGTTCGCTTGCCTAGCTCTTCGATTCCCGGCCCTTCGATTCCGGGTCGGGCACTGCCGTGGGCAGCGAGTCCTCCTCCGGGTCCGGCCGAGGCTCCTGGTGCGGCGGCCACGGCCCCGCCACCGGCTGGCCGGCCACCTTGAGGTAATCGATCAGTTCGGGCCAGGCCCAGACGGTCGGGCTCTTCCCTGTCGTCGGAGCGTGCTCGATCAGCTCGTAAAGCCGTGGGTTACCGCGGCTGTGCCCGTCCGACTCAATGCGCATTCCTGATGCTCCTGCCGCTAGACAGAAATGACCGACTAGCCGTCACCTGTGACGCGTCAACATGATCCGCTGGCGCGCACTACCCCGCAACAGGCGAATAAGTGCTTGCTTAAAGGAGGGTCTGGGCCGGTCCTAGCTCCAGATCGTGACGTAGACCGGCGGCCGGAACCGCGATGGCGGCACGCCGCCGGCCGGCGACCGCATCAGGTGCATGGCCTCCGGCGTGCCGAGGTAGCGCCTGAACGAACTGGCCACGGCGCTCTGATGCTGCCGTTCCAGCAGGGCGACGTGCCAGCACGCTTCAATCCGGCAGCCGGGCTGCTCGACCACGGACAGCTCACCCCGGCGCACCTGCTGGGCGACCAGGTGCTCGACCGCCGGGGCCACGCCGGTACCGTCCGCGGCGGCCGCCCAGGCCGCGGTCTGGTTGGGGAAGACCCTGATCCTGTCCTCGGGAATACCCAGGCTCGCGAGCATCTGGCCGGTCTCGCTGCCGGGGTCGGTACCGGACGGGTCGACCAGCCACAGCCACTGGCGAGCGTTGCCCCGCGGCCTGGTATGCCCGGCGGTCACCACCACGAGGCGGTACCTGAAGATGGGCTCGGTCACCAGGGCGAGGCCCGGATCGTCGGGCACCGCCGAGCCGATCGCCACGTCGGCGAGGCGGTTTGCGATCAGGACACTCATCTCCTTGGTCACCGCCACGCCCGCCGACACCTCTACCGTGCCGGCAAAGCGCCGGGTGAACGCCTCAGTCAGCGGGCTTATCACGAACTCGGCGATGGTGGACGTGGACACCACCCGCAGTTGCTCGGGCGCGCCCTGAGCGGCGCGAACCGCGGAATGTGCCTCGGCGCCGAGCACCACGATCTGCGACGCCGTGGCCAGCAGCCTGGACCCGCCGGCCGTCAGCGTCATGCCGACAGGCCCGCGAGTGACGAGCTGATCGCCGAGGTGCAGGCGGAGCGCGGACAGCGCCTGGGAGACCGCGGACTCGCTGACGCCGAGCGCGTTGGCAGCGGCGGTCACCGAACCGAGCCGTGCGACCAGGACGAACGCGTTCAGCTGAGTAAGGGTCATGACACTGCCAATTATCACGCACCCGCCAAGCCGGGATCACCGTTGCCGATACCGCGGGTTCTACACTCCTTCCCATGGCGGTCATCTTTCACGGACCGGCCATCTGGGAGGATTCCGTGGCCTCCCGTTATGGCCCGGTCGGCAGCGTCGCCGTAGTGTCCGACGTGCACGCCAACGTCGCGGCCCTGACGGCTGTGCTCGCCGATATCGAGGCTGCCGGAGCCGATCTGGTGGTCTCGTGCGGCGACCTGACCTGGGGCAGCCAGCCCGACGAGACCGTCGCGCTAATGCGAAGCCTGGGCGAGACGGCGCTGTTCGTCCGCGGCAACGGCGAGCGTGCGGTACTCGAGATAGCGGCAGGGACGCGGGCGCCGGAGAGCCCGCGCGAGGCCTGGGTGCCCGCACGGCATTCGGAGCCGTCCCTCGGCTTCGTGGCGAAGATCCCATTCAGCATCGTGGTCGACATCACCGGTCTTGGCGCGGTGCGGTTCTGCCATGGCTCGCCGCGCAGCGACACCGAGGCGGTGACGCCCGCCACCCCGGCCGAGCGTTTCACCCAGCTGTGCACGGGCCTTGACGAGCAGGTTCTCGTCACCGGGCACACTCACATCCAGTTCGACCGACAGGTAGCCGGACGGCGGTCGGTCAATCCCGGCAGCGTGGGGCTCCCCTATCATGACGGCGAGCCGGGTACCGCATACTGGGCCCTGCTCGGGCCGGATGTATCGCTCAGGCGGACGCGTTACGACGTCGCCGCGGCCCTGGACGCCGGGCCCGCTACCGGCGATCCGGCCGGCGGAAAGATCTCCGACCTGCTGCTGTGGCCGCCACGTCCGGCCGAGATCACGGCCAAGCTCGAACGCCTGGTCTTCTCCGACTAGCCGGTCCCGCGCGTAACCGGATATCTAGCGTCTAACGTGTCCCCATGACCGATCAGGACGACGGCAGCGAGCCGTGCACATGCGCGCCGTGCAGGGAGCGAGCTCTGCGGCTCCGCGCGCGGACCTGGCGTCGGCTCAAGCGGATCGACCTGACGGCAACGCCCGTGCCCGTCATGCGGTACGTCGGCATCCTCCTCGTCGCGATCGCGTACCTCGTCAGTTGCGCCGTCATCGGACACGCGCTTACCCCGTTGAATGACTGGCTCTGGGCCGCGGTCCTCGGCGGGTTCCTGCTTCTTCCGGACGTCGCCGGATTTGGCGTCGCCGGGATCCGGGTAGACCTGAAGCAGACCCAGGACGAGGTCACGAGGCTGAAACAAGAAGTGAACGCCCAGGCCCGCGCCAGTTCCCTCGCCATTACCGCCGTTGGCGTCGAAGCGATACCGAACATCATCAAGTCGCTTGAGCGCGGCGGCTGGCAGGTCGCGGCCGACCAGGCATCTGGCCCCGCGAGACAATGGTCAGGGGTACAGCCCGGGCATTCGACAGCCACCCCGGCCGAATCGTAGGTTTACACCATGGCTGAGATCTGGCTCACCGCCGCCGCGCAAGACGCGTACAGCGAGCTCGAGGCTGCCGCGCCCGCGCAAGCCAGGGCGGTCAGCGACGCCATCAACGACATCACCGCGCGTCCCGGCGAGCCCATCAACCTTCCTGGATCGTCGCCAGCAGAACCGTTCCTGGCGAAGGAACCGGCCGACGCCGACGCGCCCGCCGTCATCTACCGGCGCACCACCCCGGGCGAGCGAGGCGACTGGCTGGTCATATCCCTGATGGACCGCGCTCAGTACCGCGCCGCCAGGCAGGCCGAGCAAGCACTCGCCAGCTACCCGCCCGCCGTGCAGAGCCTCATCAAGGGCGTCGCCCGCGAAGGCTACGACGTGCCGTCCCATTCTGCCCAGCTCCAGGTCGACACGATCACCGTGGACCATGGCGAGGATGTGCCTTCGCATTCCGCCAAGCTCGAGGTCGAACTTGTGCCCCTGACCTGAGCCCTACCGGGCAGCCCGGACGGCCTCGGCCGCCTCGTGACGCAACCGGGCGCGCAGCGCCGTGCCCGCGGCGCGGTCGGTGCTCGCCTCGACGATCCGGAGGCCGACCCCTGGCAGCGCCTTCATCAGGTCATCCGGGTGCTCGAGCCGGTGGTACGGCAGGCCGAAGGCGGCGGCGAGGTGGCGCAGGCTCGTCCCGTGCGCGGTGCCGAAGAGCCGCTCGAACGAACCGGGGAAGGCGGCCTGTTCTAGCGCGGAGAAGATTCCCCCGCCGTCGTTGTTGACGACGATCAGGCAGAGGTCGGGCCTGGGCTC
>JASHTQ010000363.1 GCA_030040475.1 Streptosporangiaceae bacterium | reverse complement strand
GCGTGGATCCCGACCCACCCGCTGTGGTCGAACTACTCGGCCGTGTTCAGCAACGTCCCGTTCTGGGACTTCCTGCTGAACAGCTTCCTCGTCACCGGGTGCATCGTGGTCGGCCAGATGATCACCTGCTGCCTGTCCGGTTACGCCTTCGCCCGGCTGCGGTTCCGCGGCCGGGAGCCGATCTTCTGGGCCGTGCTCGCGACCATGATGGTGCCGATCCAGGCCACGATCATCCCGGTCTTCCTGCTGGTCAAGGAGTTCGGCCTGTTCAACTCGCGGACGGGGCTGATCCTGCCGGTGGTGGCGACCGCGTTCGGCACGTTCCTGATGCGCCAGTACTTCCTGCAGATGCCGAAGGAACTCGGCGAGGCCGCGACCGTCGACGGCGCGAACCAGTGGCAGGTCTTCTACCGGATCTACGCGCGGCTGGCCGGCCCGCCGCTTGCCACCCTGGGCGTGCTGGCCTTCGCGGCGTACTGGAACGAGTTCTTCCGGCCGCTGATCTTCCTGTCCACGCCGACGAAGTTCACCCTGCCGCTCGGCCTGGTCACGCTGCAGGGCTACCTGGGCACCGGCAGCGTCTCGGTGGTGCTGGCCGGCGTCGTCCTGTCGCTGATCCCGACCCTGATCGTCTTCCTGTTCGCCCAGCGTCGGCTGGTCGAGGGCCTCACCTTCGGGTCTGTAAAGGGATGACCGGCAGGCCCCGCCCTGCAATTCATTTCGCCACCGCGCGCGGCTGGATGAACGACCCGAACGGCCTGATCCAGACCAATGGCCGGGTCCACATGTTCTACCAGCACAACCCGGACGGGCTCGCGCTTGAGAACATCGCGTGGGGCCACGCGAGCAGCGCCGACCTGTGGTCGTGGCAGGATCACCCGCTCGCGCTGGTGCCGGAGCCGGACGGCCCGGACCGGGACGGGTGCTTCTCCGGCTGCGCGGTCGTCGCCGACGGCAGGCCGCACGTCCTCTACACCGGGGTGAACGGCAAGGACCAGCTGCCCTGCCTGGCGCGGGCCGCCGACCAGGACCTGATCCGGTGGACCCGCGACCCGGGCAACCCGGTGATCGCGAGCCCGCCGCCCGGCGAGCAGGTCCGGGCGTTCCGCGACCACAGCGCGTGGCACAACGGAACGGCCTGGTACCAGGTGGTCGGCGGCGGCCTGCAGGACAGGGGCGGCGCCCTGTTCCTGTACCGGTCGGCGGACCTGCGGCACTGGCAGTACCAAGGCGTGTTCGCCGCGGCCGCCGACCACGGCCTCGAAGGCGCGATCTGGGAGTGCCCCGACGTGTTCGTCCTCGGCGACACCACCGTCGTGGTCGTGTCGGTCTGGGACGGCACGCCGCCGTACGCGATGTGGATGACCGGGCGGGTCAGCGGGCAGCGCTTCGTGCCGACGGCGCACGGCCGGTGCGACGACGGCCACCGCTACTACGCGCCGCAGTCGCTGTGGCTGGCCGACGGCCGGCGGGTCGCGTTCGGCTGGCTCCGCGAGTGCCTCGGCGAGCTGAACGGCCAGGACCGGTCGAGGGTCGGGGCCATGTCGCTGCCGCGCGAGCTGTTCCTCGACGCAGCCGGCTCGCTGCGGTCCCGGCCCGCCCGCGAGCTTGACGGCGCGCGCCGCAACGTGCTCCTCGACCGGCTCGTCCACGGACGCGCGACGGCGGACCTCGCGCTGTGCGCCCGGAGCGCCGGCGCGGCCGAGATCGGCCTGACTCCGATCGGCCGCGACGTAACGTCCGTCACCCTGCGGCTGGCCGGGCCGGCCGGCGCGGACGTGCAGATCAAGGTCGCCGCCGGCGGCGTCGAGATCCTCGAGGGCGGCCGCCGGCTGACCGAGGCGGCCGCCCCGCCCCGGCGACCGGCCGCCCCGCCCCGGGAACCGGCCGAGCCAGCGGGGCAGGTCCGCGTGTACTACGACGGGGGGATCCTCGAGGTGTTCAGCCCGCCCGCGACGGCGGCCGCGGTCATCTGCCGCCGGGACGCCCGTTACGACCGGCTGGAGGCGGAGCTCACGACCCGGCCCGGAGCAGCCGCCGGCCGGGCCAGCCTGACCGCCTGGTCGTCCGGCCGCCCGCCGAACGCCGCCTGACCAGCGAGGTCATCCGCTGTCGCCTAGAGTAACGTTACACTGGCACAATCAGCGACATGACCGAACACGATGCAGGCCGCGACGGGCAGGGCGACGGGCAGGATCACGATCGCCCGCCGACGCTGTCCGACGTCGCCAAACAGGCCGGCGTCTCGGTCACCACCGCCTCGCTGGTGCTGCGCGTCGCCCATCCGCCGAACATCGGTCCCCGCACCCAGGAACACGTCCGGGCCGTCGCGCGGCAGCTCGGCTACGTCCGCAACCAGGCGGCGACCGAGCTGCGCAGCCAGGCCAAGTCGGCCATCGGGTTCATCACCGACGGCATCGTGCTGAGCCCGTTCGCGGGGGAGATGATCCACGGCGCCCAGGACGCCGCCTGGCGGCAGGGATACCTGCTGATGATCGTCGAGACCGGCCACGACCCGCGGCTCGTCCGCGAGGCGGTGACCAGGTTCGCCGAGCGCCGGGTCCGCAGGATCATCTACGCGCCGGTCGGCCACCAGCAGGTGGACCTGCCCAGCGAACTCGCGGACGCCGATCCGGTCCTGGTCAACTGCTTCGACCCGGCCCGGAGCCTGTCGGCGTTCGTGCCGGACGAGGACGGCGGCGCCCGGCTGGCCGCGCAGACGCTGCTTGCCATCCGCCGCGCCCCGGTCGGGTTCATCAACCTGGCCGAAGGCGACGTGGCGGGGGAGGGCCGGCTGCGCGGATACCGCGCGGCCATGGGCGAGGCGGGCCTGCCGGACGACGACAGCTACGTGGTCCACACCGGGCGGGCCAGGGCGCTGCGGTACGGAAGCCTGCTGTACGGCGCGAACGCGTCCGACGGCTACCGGGCCGCGCGCGTCCTGTTCCGCCGCCACCCCGACCTGAGCCTGCTGTTCTGCGGCACCGACCGGATGGCGATGGGCGCGTACGACTACCTCAAGGAGACCGGGCGGCGGATCCCGCAGGACGTGGCGGTCGTCGGCTTCGACAACCAGCTGCTGATCGCGGCCGAGGTCCGCCCGGCCCTGACGACGATCGCGCTGCCGCACTACGAGATGGGCAAGCAGGCGATGCAGCTGGCCCTCGGCCACGCCAACGGCGCCCAAGTAGCACAGCAGGTAGCACTGCCCTGCCGGCTGGTCAGGCGCAAGTCCGCGTGAGGCCCGACGCAAACCGAGAACGAGATCTCACCGCGAGCGCGAGCGCGAACGGGATGGCCGGCGTCGCGTGGTGAAACGCCCGCGAGCAGCCCGCACCCGGCTGGGGCGCGTTTCGCCGGCCGCGCACCACCGCCCGTTCTGCCAAAGATTTTTATCCCGAACGGGCGGTGGTGCGCGGCTCAGGCGCCCGCCTGGATGCGGGTGGCTCGACGCAGGTCGTCGCCGGCGCGGCGGCGGGCACCGCCGCGTCCCGGCCGGGGACCGGGGCAGCCTTGCGGGACCCGAACGCGGCCAGGGCCAGCGCGACGGCGATCAGCCCGATGTTGACCGCAAGCGCGTCCTGCAGGCTGTGCCCGAACGCCGCCGCGAGCGCGTGCGCGCCAGGCCCGGCCGGGTGCAGCGTGCCGAACAGCACCGTCCCGACCAGCGCGATGCCGAACGCGCTGCCGACCCGCTGCGCCGTGTTGAGCACGCCGCTTGCCGACCCGTTGTCCGACGGCGGCACGGACTTGAGCACCTGGTCGATGTTGGGCGCGACGATCATCCCGTGGCCGAGCCCGGTGACCAGCAGCGGGCCGACCAGGTACCAGCCGCTGGGCGCCGCGCTGACGTGGAAGACCAGCAGCAGGCAGATCAGGCCGGCCGCGACCGCGGCGCAGCCGAGGATGAGCGTCCACCGGCCGAGCCGCTGGGCGATGACGCTGCTCTTGCGGGCGGTGAGGATGGCGCCCGCGGCGAACGGGCTGACGACCAGGCCGCTGGCCAGCGCGCCGTGCCCGAAGCCCTCCTGCCAGGTGACGGCGAGGCTGAAGAAGATGCTGGTGAACGACGCGAAGTAGGCCAGCGCGAACACCGCGCCGGCGGCGAAGGCCGGCTGCCTGACCACCCGCGGCGAGAGCAGCGGCGTGCGGCCCGCCCGCTCGATCCGGCTCTCCCACCGCCACATCGCGGCGAGCAGCAGCACCGAGGCGGCCAGGCAGCCGTAGGTCCACAGCGGCCAGCCGTACGCCTGCCCCTCGATCAGCGGCAGCAGCATCGCCACCAGCCCGGCCGTGAGCAGGCCGAGCCCGGCGACGTCGGCGCGCTGCCGCGGGTGGCGGACGGGGGCGGGCAGGTACCTGGCCGCGGCGGGCAGCGCGAGCACGCCGATCCCGAGGTTGACAAGGAAGATCCACCGCCAGCCGGAGTGCGGCCCGGCCGCCGAGATCAGCAGCCCGCCGGCCAGCGGTCCCACCGCCGTGGACAGCCCGATGACGGCGGCCAGCACGCCGAACGCCTTGCCGCGCTCGCGCCCGGCGAACAGGTCCACGATCGTGGCGTTGATCTGGGTGTAGTAGGTCCCGGCCGCCACGCCCTGCACGATCCGCGCGGCGACGAGTTCGCCGGCCGTCCGCGACAGCCCGGCGCCGAGGCTGGCCAGCAGGAACGCCGCCAGCCCCGCGAGGTAGACCGGCCGCCTGCCGATCGCGTCGCCGAGCCGCCCGGCCGGGATGAGCGCCAGCCCGAACGCCAGCGCGTACCCGGAGACGACCCATTCCAGCGCGCTGTGGCTGGCCGCGAGCCCGCGGGCGATGCTCGGCAGCGCGACGTTCACGATCGTGGTGTCGAGCAGCGACATGAAGGCGCCGATCATGACGGTGGCCAGGGCCAGCCGGGCCAGCCGGCCGGCGCCCGCGGGTGCGCCGTCGGCGGCGCTCGATGATGCTGGGGTGATCGACATCGAATCCCCTTCCGGCGGGAGCCCGTTGACCGCGGCTCGCGCGACACCCGAATCGAAACGGAACAGCTCTGTTCCGATATTAGGCCGGATGGAAGCGAAACGCAACAGTTCTGTTCCGTTAGATCAGCGGGGCGAGATGCCGGCGAAGACCAGCGCCACGATGCGCTGGCTGGTCCTGACCGGGTCCGGGTCCCCGGTCTCGCCGCGCGACATGCGCGCGAGCAGGGGAGAGGTAAGCAGCTCGGAGGCCAGGTCGACGTCGATGTCCGGCCGGATATCGCCGGCCGCGATGCCCCGCTGCAGCGCCCGGTTCATCGCCTCACGCCGCGGCGCGACCACCTCGGCAAAGTACCGTCTGTGCAGGTCAGGGAAGGCCCCGAGCTCGGCGTTGAGGGCGCGGAACAGGACGCTGGCCCGCCTGTCGGCCACCCGTTCGGCCAGCACGGCCAGCAGTTCGGTCACGTCCTGCCGCGCGCTGCGCCCGGCCAGTTCCGGCAACGGCCTGTTGACCGCCGCGAACACGTCCAGGTACAGCGCCTCCTTGGTCTTCCACCGCCGGTACAGCGAGTTGCGCGACACCCCGGCACGCTCGGCGATGGCGGAAAGCGACAGCCCCGACAGCGTCGCCCCGGAGCTCACCAGGTCGAGCACGGCCTGGACCAGTGCCGCGTCCATGCGCGGATCCCGCTGTCGTCCCCCGGCCCGCGCCTCCGGCGTTTCCACATGGCTCATAAGCTAACGATACAGCACTGTTCCGTTCGCTAGGCCCGTGTCCGCGAGGTGAGTTCCGCCGGACCCAGCGCCACAGCTGACCGGCGCCGCGGACGGCGAGCAGCGCGGAGCCGAGCAGGACCAGCGCGACGCCGACGCTGCCGAGGGCGATCGCGACCAGGGAGCTCGGCGAGCTGTCCGACGACGAGTGGTCGGCGGCGAGGAAGGCGATCAGCATGCTGGCCACGATGCATATCCCGCCGCAGGCGGCCAGGCCGGTGCCCACGCGGGCCGCCCATGATCGTCCCGGACGCTGGCGGCGGCTGCTCACGTTCCCCATCGTAATGACCGCCGGGGCTCGGCGCGGGGTCCCCGCCCGAGCCCATCCGGCCGCTGAAACTCCCCGTCCCCGGCGGACGCTAGCCGGCCGCCAGGTGCTCGAGGGCGGCCGCCATGTCCGGGCGGCCGTCGGCCGCGGTGGCCGTCCAGGTGACGAACTTCGTCGGCCCCATCACCGGGCGCAGCGCGGCCATCACCTGCACGTGCGGGGCGGCGCGCATGAACTGCCGCAGCGCGGTGTCGTCCGTCCAGACCGACAAGGTCCAGTAGTCGCGGGCCAGCGGCCTGGCCCGCAGCGTGTAGCCGATCAGGCCGTCCGCGGTGGCCAGCTGCTTGCGCACCGCAAAGACCGCGCGGAAGAAGCGCACGGTGGCGGTCATCCGATTGAGCGGCAGGTGAGAGGCCATGACCAGATAGTCGGTCGCGGGCTCCATCTCAGCCCGGGCGGTCCAGGGCAGATCGGGCACGCCTCAGAACCTATCAGCGCGGCGGCCCCGCGGCTCGCCCCGGGCCGCGCTGGACCGGCGCCGGCCTGCCGCCCCACAATGCTGTCAGGCCCGGTCCTCGCCGGGAAGGGGCGTCGTCCGTCCGGGGGTGGCGATGAGTTCACCGGGAGCGTTCGCGGACCTGGCCGCCCAGCGCGCGTGCTGGCATCCGGTCGCGTTCGCCGCCGAGGTCGGCGACCGGCCGGCGCACGCCGACCTGCTCGGCGAGCCGCTGGTGGTCTGGCGCGGGGCCGGCGGGGCGCCGCGGGTGATGTCGGATCTGTGCGTGCACCGGGGCACCGCGCTGTCGCTTGGCTGGATCCAGGGCGACGAGCTGGTGTGCGCCTACCACGGCTGGCGGTACGGCGCGGACGGCAGGTGCGTGGCGATCCCGCAGAAGGAGGATCCGGCGGTGGTCCCGGCCAAGGCCCGGGTCCGGTCGTTCCGCGCGCAGGAACGCTACGGGCTGATCTGGGCCGCGCTCGAGGAACCCCGCTGGCCGCTGCCCGAGGTCCCCGAGCTGGAAGACGGCGAGTGGGCGGTGGTCGCGGCCGGGCCGTACCGCTGGCGCTGCGACGCGGGCCGGCAGGTGGAGAACTTCACCGACTTCGGGCACTTCCCCTGGGTTCACCCGGGGCTGCTCGGCGACCCGGAGCGGCCGGTGGTCCCGCGCCACCGGGTGCACGCCGACGGCCACGTGCTGCGGTACGAGATCGTCCGCCCCGAGGCGCCGAACACCGAGGACTTCCCGGTGTTCGGCAACGAGCAGTCCGGCCCGCCGCACCGCCGCAGCCGCTACGAGCTGCACCTGCCCTACACGATCGTGCTCCGCCTCGGCTGGGGCGGCCAGCGCGGCATGGTCTACTTCTTCGCCTCGCAGCCGATCGCCGCCGACCGCTGCGCGGGCTACGTGGTCATCGCCCGCAACTACAACCTCGACCAGCCGGACCAGGTGATCCGCGAGTTCGAGGACACGATCTTCGGCCAGGACCAGGTGGTCGTCGAATCACAGCGCCCCGAGCGGGTGCCGTTCGACCTGGCCGCCGAGCTCCACCTGCGCTTCGACGCGGTGGCCGTCGCCTACCGCAAGGCCATGCGCGACCTCGCCCTGGCCGCCAGCACCCCGATCGGGATCGAGGAGTAACCCCG
>JASHTQ010000362.1 GCA_030040475.1 Streptosporangiaceae bacterium | reverse complement strand
GCGGCGAGGAAGCCGGCGAAGTCGGCGTGCGCGTCGACGTTCTGCTGAACGTAGCGCAGGCCCGCGGCGGGACCGTGCTCCCTGACCGAGGCCACGTACGCGTCGAAGTGCTCGAGGTCCGGCCCGTACCGGCCGTACATCTCGTGCGGGTAGGCCCCGTGCGGCGCCTCCACCACGGCGTCGACGGCGAAGTGCGGCAGCATCGTCTGGTCGGCCCGGGCGGCGATCTCGTCCGGGGTCACGATTTCCTCGGCACTCACGATCACGACGCGGGCGGCCCGCGCGATGTCGACGTCCATGTGCCGGTACCCGTCGACCTGCACGTTGCCGAACATGTCGGCCCGGTGCGCATGGATCAGCGCCACGTCCGGGTTGAGCGCGGGCACCGCGGCCAGCCGCTGCCCGGTGTAGGGGCAGCTGACCGTCTGCAGGTCCACCGTGGCGGCGAGGTCGGAGCCGAGCATGGTCAGCGTGGGCAGGAACGGCACGCCCATCGCGCCGGCCTTGTAGCGCAGCCCCATGGCCAGGTGGCTCCACTCGTCGTAGCGGGCCTCGCCGCGCTCGACGTAGTGCCGGAAGATCGGCGCCAGGCCCCAGGGCAGGCCGATGCCGACCCAGCTGGTGACCACCCGGTCCAGCGCGCCGGCGGAAAGGAACAGCTCGATCTCGTAGCAGGCCAGCGAGCGGGACACGGTCAGGTGCCGGCGTCGCGCCCGGAGCAGCGCGAACACCAGCGCCATCGGGGTCCGCGAGTACAGCGTCCCGCCGATCGCCACGTGGTCGCCGTCGCGGACCAGCGCCGCGGCCTGCTGCGCGGTCATCCGCTTGTCCGCCACCGCCCGCCCGGCGGGCGCGTGCCCCGGAGCCTCCATCAGGCCGACCCGGCGCGGATCTTACTGAGCAGCGGCAGCACCTCGGTGGCCAGCCGGTGCACCTGCTCGCCCTCGTAGTTGTACGGGCAGAACACCAGTTCCTTGACCCCGGCGTCCAGATACGCGGCGATCTGCTCGGCGCACTGCTCGGGGGTGCCGCGGACGGTCGACTCCCGCGACGCCTCGCTCCAGGCCGGCACGTCGAAGTAGTCGTCCACGTACTGCCACGCCAGGCTGCTCGCCCGCTCGTAGGAGGAACCGATGCACAGCGGCACCTGGGCGACCACGTTGAGCTGGTCCGGGTCCCGCCCGGCGTCCTCGGCGTAGCCGCGGATCCGGCCCAGCGCGCCCGCGATGGACTTGGCCGTATAGAAATAGGTCACCCAGCCGTCCGAGCGGGTGGCCACCCGGCGCAGCACCCGGTCCACGTACCCGCCGATGAGCAGCTGCGGCCGCGGCCTGGGCAGCGGCAGCATCCGCACGTGGGTGAGCACCCGGCCGTCCCATTCGCCGGTCACGTCGTCTTGCTCCCACAGCTGGTAGAGCAGGTCCAGGTTGCGCTCGAAGACCTGGCCGCGCTGCCTGTACGGCACCGCGGTGGCCTCGAACTCGCGCTCGTACCAGCCCGCCGCGACGCCGAGCATCAGCCGGCCGCGGCTGGCCAGCTGGATCGTGGCGGTCGTCTTGGCCAGCACGGCGGGCTCGCGCAGCGGCAGCACCAAGACGCCGGTGCCGAGCCTGATCCGGGTCGTCCGCGCGGCCACGACGGCAAGCGTGGTCAGCGATTCGAGGAACGGGAACGGCCGCCTGGCGCCGAGGAACAGGTGGTCCCACGCCCACACCGAGGTGAAGCCGAGTTCCTCGGCGGTGATCGAGTACGCGCTGACCTCGTCCATGTCCGGAATCTTCCGCTCCGGGGTGAAGTTCTCCAGGGCCAGGCCGAACTCCACGGTCATGACGGCCTCCAGCAAACGCTTGACGGTGCCGGGAGCAGGGCGTGCTCGCCCGGCTTCCCACAGAATCGTATGCACACGCAGCGAAACGCTTCATTGGCGGTACCTGCCAGCAACACCGGGCATTCTTCGGCATCTGGTGCCATATCGCGCACCGGCCCGAGCCGGGATAGTGACCATAATGCCAGGGGTGTTTCCTGCGCTGGCCAGCCGTAAGGGGAGATGCTGATGAGCACGGTTGCGTCACACGATGAGCCGTTGGCCCTCGAGCGCCATGGGATCGACTACATCCCGCCGAACGAACGTCACGGCAAGCCCTACACCCTGTTCACCTTCTGGGCGGCAAGCAACGTGCAGATCCTGGCGATCTCCGTCGGCGTGCTTGCGATCGTGTTCGGCCTCAGCCTGGGGTGGGCGATCTTCGCGATCATCGTGGGGAACGCCCTGGGCGGGCTCTACATGGCGCTGCACTCGGTGCAGGGGCCGCGGCTCGGCCTGCCGCAGATGATGCAGTCGCGGGCGCAGTTCGGGATGTACGGGACCGCGCTGCCGAACATCATCGTCGTGCTCATGTACATCGGCTACTTCACCTCCAGCGCGATCCTCGGCGGGCAGGCGGTGGCCAGCCTGCTGCACGTGACGACGACCGAGGGCATCATCATCATCAACGTCTTCGTGCTGCTGATCACGTGGTTCGGCTACGACATGTTCCACTCCTACAACAAGATCGTCACCTGGCTCTCGCTGGCGATCTTCCTGTGCATCCTGGGCAAGCTGCTGACCGTCCTGCCCGCCCACCTGCCCGCCGGGGACAACACCGCGGGCAACGTGCTGCTGGCCATCTCGGTCTACGTCGCGTGGCAGGTCACCTGGGCGCCGTACGTCTCGGACTACTCGCGCTACATGCCGGAGAGCACCTCGAGCGTGAAGACGTTCAGCTACACCTACATCGGGGCCGTGGTCGGCGCGTCGCTCGTCATGATCATCGGCGCGATCGCGGCCGTGGTGGCCGACAAGGCGGTGAGCGCGGACGCCCCGGACTACCTCAGCGGGCTGCTTGCCGCCAAGTGGCTGTTCCTGATCATCATCATCCTCGGCGTCGGCTCGGGGAATTTCGGCAACCTCTACGGTCCCTACCTCACGTTCATGGCGATCATCTCGCCGTCTGGCAAGCTCGCCTCGAAGACCACCGGCCGGACCGCCCGGCTGATCGCCACCACCGTGGTCGCGATCATCGGCACGATCATCGCGATCGAGGCCAGCAGCAACTTCATCACCGACCTGTCGAACTTCCTCGTCTTCACGCTCTACCTGCTTGTCCCCTGGACCGCGATCAACCTGACCGACTTCTACGTGATCAGGCACGGGCGCTACGACATACCCGAGCTGTTCAAGCCCGACGGCAAGTACGGCAAGTTCAATTGGTTCGCGCTCATCGTGTACGCGCTGGCGGTCGGGATCCAGTTCCCGTTCATGAACAACGCCTACTACGTCGGCCCGGTGGCGAACGCCCTCGGCGGCGCCGACATCGCCTGGATCGTCGGCTTCGTCTTCGCCGCCGTCGTCTACTACGTCGGCGCCCGCTACTTCAACTCCGAATCGGCCCGCCACGGCCACGA
>JASHTQ010000361.1 GCA_030040475.1 Streptosporangiaceae bacterium | reverse complement strand
CACCAGCCCGTGCTCTGCCACAGCCCCGTCGACGCGTCGTACCACTTGTGCAGCGCCCCGAACCCCGCCGCCGCACAGGCCCGATAATCCAGCTCAGCCATCCCGTTCCTCCCAGAAAAAACCCCATTATTCCGAACGGGCCGTGGTGCGTGTCCGCCGAACCCCCTTCTGCCAGCGTGGCGCTGGAGCCCTTGTGGTGCAGTCGGGGCACCCTGGTCGCGGCCTGAGGGTAATGAAACCGGGGTTCCACCACCTCCTATGGTGCTGGAAGCGGGGTTTCATTCCGCAGCGGCCCTTGGCTGCGGCCGGGAGGGCGGGGCGGGCTAGGCGGGCTAGGCGAGGGTGGCTAGTTCGGGGACGAAGTAGGCGGCGTTGATGGTGCCGAGGCCGGTGGCCAGGTTGTAGTGCGGCTCGGCGCTGTAGCCGTGGACGGTGTGGCTGCTCCCGCTCTGGCGGAAGGTCACCGAGTTGTTTCCGGAGGTGACGCGGACGAGGCCGTGCAGGTGCTCGGCCGCCATCTTGTACAGGGCCGGGTTGATCAGGCCGAGCGGATGCCCGGCCACCTGGTCGGCGAGCGCCACGATGCCGGCGAACAGGGGCGCCGCCTCGCTGGTGCCGCACAGCGCGTACCAGCCTGCCTGCTGGCCGCCGAAGCTCGCGTAGACGTTGACCGCCCCGCTGCAGGCCGCGCTCATCGAGATGTCCGGCACGCCGCGGTGATCCCCGACGATTCCGGCGACCCCGTTCTGGTACGAGGGCCGGCCGAACACGACCGACTTGCCGCCGCCGCTGGCCAGCGGGCTCGGCCCGGCGTTGCCGTTCACCAGCTCGTTCGTCGCCTTGCTGTAGGTGTCGTTCCACACCGTGGCGTCGGAGACATTGCCGCCGCTGCCGTCCAGGTTCAGCCGGGTGCCGCCGACCGCGGTGACCAGCGGGTCGCTGGCGGGCCACATCGTCACCGGGTAGGTGTAGTAGGTCGACTGGTTCGACTCGTAACCGGCGGCACCGCTGTCGCCTGAGCCGGTCACCACGGTGACGTGGTCGGAGTCGGCCTCGGTGTAGGCGCCGCGCAGCGACTCGATCGTCGAGGATCCGACGGCCTGCTCGGTGGCGACGAAGCTCTGGCTGATCACGTCGCCGAGATGGTGCCCGATCACGTACTTCTCGGCCGTGACGATCTGGGCCATGCTGACGCCCCCGTTGTCCTTCGAGCCCGGCGTCTCGACCAGCAGGATCTTCGCGCCCGGCGCGATCACGTGGGCCCACTCGACGTCGAGCGTGGTCTCGGTTGCCCAGCCGACCATGTCGGAGTTATTCGGGTTGAAGGCGGGGACCTTGCCCGCGGGCTGGATGATCCGCAGCGACGGCGGGGCGGGCAGGCTCTCCTCGCTATCGAACGTGCTCAGGTCGCTGCTGATCGTCGGGGAGCCGTAGGGGTCGACGATGACGATGGTCGCGCCCTTGCCGTTCACCCCGTCGGCGTAGAGCGAGGGCAGGTCATACGCCTGCTGGATCTGGGCCGGGTTGTAACAGGAGATCTGCAGGGCCTGCTGGCACTGCGCGGTACTCGACGGGCCCTGCCTGCGCTCGCGGCGCAGGTTCACCGTCCCCGGCCTGATGAACACGCTGGCCTGGGCCTGCTCGGCGGGCCGTAGCACGGCCGGCGTCGGGCCCGCCGGGGCGACAGCCAGGACGGCCGCGCCCAGCGCGGCCGCGGCCAGCATCGTTGCCCCCCGAGCCAGAGCCATAGCCACTCCCCGCGTAGGTAGCAATTCAGGCCAATGCGGCTAGAGGACCATAGCATCAGTTACCAGGCCAGAGATATGCAATCGAGCATCCAGGCGCTCGGACCCCGGTTGCGCCTGACCTGCCTAGGCGCCCCAGCTGTACGCCAGGTGATAGGTCAGCAGCGCGAGGACAAGTCCGGCAGCCAGCGAGGCGATAGCAGCAGCCAGCGCGTGACCCGGGCCGCCAGCAGCTCGCGGGCCCGGTCGGCGGGCTGGCTGGACAGCAGCCTGGGCAGCTTCGGCAGGTAGGACGCCAGGTGGACGAGGATCACCGCGGCCCAGACCAGGAACGCCTCACGGTGCAGTTGATGCCAGGGCCGTTGCCCGCGCCCTCGACGACCAGGGCGACGCCGGTACCCAGGACTGCCAGCGTGGTCAGGATGACGAGCGGCCCGAGCACGCGCTCAAGCGGGTTCGGCGGGCCCTTCCGCACGTAAGGTACGGATCCGGCGTAATACCGGGTGAACCGCCATAGCGTCGAGCCGATCTTCAGGCACACCGGGCCGAGCAGAAGGAAGCCCAGGAAGACGTGCACGGTGAGAAGGCCGCCGAGGTTCAGCAGGGTCAGGCACTCGGCGATGAACAGCACCAGCAGCACGACTCCGGTCATCGCGGTCAGGCGCTCGTTACCCCGCGGGTCGGCGCCCTTGCTGGCGGGCACGCTGCGATGCTAGGCGCAGCGGACCAGGGGCCGGAATGGGGCCGGCCGGTGTCTTGGTGGTAGACCTAGCTACACCCGGCCCGCCTACGACCACGAGGAGAACCCGGTGCTCATCCTGGACCCGGACAACCCGAAGCACGCCGAGGCCGCGCGCCGGCTTCGCGAGGAGCCGATCATCTGGCTCACCACGGTGTCGGGCGCGGGCCAGCCGCAGTCGACGCCCGTGTGGTTCTTGTGGGACGGCCAGGAGTTCTCGGTCTACGGGTCAAAGGACGGCCCCAAGACACGCAGCATCGAGCGGAACCCGCGAGTGTCGCTGCACCTGGAGGGCAACGGGCGGGGCGGCGGGATCGTCATCTTCGAGGGCACCGCGCGGGTGGACGCCGACGGGCCACGCGCTGACGCCGATCCTGCCTACCTCGCCAAGTACGGATCGTTCATGTCGTCCAGATGGACGCCGGCCAGCTTCGCCGACGATTACCCGCACCTGATCCGGGTGTCGCCGACGCGAGCCCGGATCTGGTAGTGCCTGCTCACAGCGGAGCAGGGTCAAGCCCCTGACGAGCGCCTTACCCGGGCGGCGAACGCGCGCCACGCCGCGACGCAGACGACGGAAGAGCCCCGAGAACCCGACGCCGCGGGCATCTTCGATATGTCAGTGCCCTTCAGGCTTCCGAGGTTTAGGGCCAGGGCTTACCGCCTTGTCAGGTAAACCATCTGACGGTGGCGTAGACC
Source organism: Streptosporangiaceae bacterium (assembly GCA_030040475.1). The sequence goes on along the minus strand of JASHTQ010000361.1, from coordinate 2,417 downwards.
TGGACCTTGTGCCGAACAGAACCGCTCGGTGAACGCAAACTCGCCGACTGCCCCGACGGTAGCGGCATCGCCCGGCAGGTGCCTGCTTCGGCCTACCTGCGCGCCGTTATCAGGCTGCAGATTCCCGTGATATAAATAGCTCCCCCGGCGCCCCTGCTAAAGCCGATGGTGTCCGGGGTATTCATGAGGAGCGGGTTCGATGAGCGATGATGCAGGAGAGAACCCAGGTGCTTCTGGGGATAAAGATGCCAATAAAGCTAAGATACCCTCACCGGGCAAGCCGCTGACGGGAGCGGAGCCTTCCAGAGAAGGCGTCGTGGCCAGAGCACTCGTCTCGCGATCTGATGTACCCGCGGACAAGGCCACCAGCGATATACATGCGGTTGCGCAACTCTGGTGGAAGCTGATGTCGGGAATGCTCGGGACGGCAGCATTTTTCGCCGCGATTGTGGCAGTCGTCGCCCAGGTCGTACATGGTCACGTCGCGCCGATACTTATTACCCTTGCCGGGATTATGGGTTTCGGCATCCTGGCCCTGCTCGGCATCATCCTCAGGCGGGGCATGAAGAAGTACGGCGTTGGCGTGCTTTGGCAAGCCGCAGGCTGGGCCGCGGCGGTCACACTCCTTGGCGTATTGGTATCCGGCGGTGTGATCGGTCTCACCACGGCTTTGGCAGTTATCAAGGCAGAGCAGAAGCCAGCGGCAAGCGCTACTGTCCAGCATTCGTCCGATACGCAGCGGCCACATGCCACAGCGACACAAACAAGCGCTGCCTCAAGCTCGGGACCTGCTGGCAGTATCCTGTCTCCCCTCAGTAATGCCAATAATATCCCCCTCGGCAACACCCTGCTGGCCTACGGGACTGATCGGAACCTGAAGCCGAATCAGCACTTGCTGCTGTTCTTTCAGTTCGCCGACAGGACCGGTACATATTTTGGCGGCGATCCGCATCACCAAATCGTCTCGTACGGCAGCAACGGGGTGTGGTCGCTCATGTTCTATATCAGTCAAGATGCCAGGCCCGGACAACAGATTACGCTCTATCTTAGCGAACTCGGACCACTGTCGTGGAAGTACATAAATACGCCAAGTCCGACTATGAACAATTACTGGAATAACGGCTTTCCCAGCCCGACGCCAGGCCCGGACTCCATCAAACTTGCGCAGGTGAATTTCACGGTCTGCGCTCAAAACGGCATGTGACGAGCGCGTCGCACCAGAATGGCGGGTAGCCCAGGGAGCATCAACCAAGCCGCCAGAGACTTTGTTTGGTGACGGCATACGTGCCCTCGCCAGTTCCTCGAGTCCGTTGTCCGCCCAGCTGTGGAAGAACTTGGGGAAACGGGCCGCGGTTCTTCCGCGAATGCGCTGCCCGCCGCTTGAGTAGACCGCTTTCGACAAGCGCATCGAGCTCGGGACACTCCCGAGCTCAGGTCTTCTTTGTCGATTCCAGCGGCAATCCCGGCCCGCCTCAGCTCGGAGCCGAGGAACGCGGCCTCGGAATCGTCTGCCATCGTGTCCCTCCAGCTGCCGGGGTTGTCGGGCGTGGCGGAAACGCGCCAGCCCGTCATGCCGCATAGTCGCGGCGGCCCGCGGCTGGCACCTTGAAAGCAAGATTACGCCGCAGGATTTCCCGCGAGGACAAGCCGGCGATGCCTGGAGCGTACATCGCCGCCGACCTGGTCTGCATTTCGCGACACCAGCACAACAATTGCCGACACTAACTGGAACATTTCCTGATGCCCGGATAACCCACACTTGATATGAGCCCAGCGATGACCTCCGGCCCCGATCCGGCGCCCGGCCGCGATGACCTGACCGCGCGCGTGTTCCGAGCGCTGTACAGCGAGTTCGACCTGCGCCCGGTGCATGACGCGACGTACGTCGCCGTGCCGAAGGGGACCCCGGTTTTCATCGGCGACTCCCTCGGCCAGATCGCCCGGCAGATCAGCGACGGCGGGTGCAAGGCCTGCGAGATGACCCCATGAGCCTCACTCCCGCCCAGCTCGACGCGATCACCCGCCTGTCCGATCAATGGTCCTTCCTCTGGGACAAGCGGCGCCACCTGTGGATCGCCGCCCAGGACAGTCCCGACGGCGAGCACTTGGAGGAAGCCGACCTAGACACCCTGCTGGCCCGCATCGACCAGCTGCCCGAGTAACTCCGCCTAGCCTCAGCGTGACCTGCGTGACTCGCGGCGCCGGAGTGGCCGTGCATGGGTGCGTCCGTCGGCCCGGACCGGCTTGGCTCTCGCCTGCACGGCAGCGGAAGGGAAAGACCGCGGGACGTAGGTGGCCGTAGGGGCCATTTTTGACGCTGTAACTGAAGTGACCCGAGCTCGGCGCCTCTAGAGGGTAGTGGGTGTGGCACCGCATACCGATCTCGGTAGGCGGTGCCACACCCACTACCTGCAGGC
>JASHTQ010000360.1 GCA_030040475.1 Streptosporangiaceae bacterium | reverse complement strand
GTCCGTGGCGGCCGGCGCGCCGGGTAAGCCCGGCCGCCCGCAGCCGGGGGTTGATGAACTCGTCGATGCCGAAGTTCAGCAGCACCAAAGCGGTCCCGAGCAGCGCCACGGCCAGGCCGGGCGGAATGAACCACCACCAGTACCCGCTCACCTCAGCGTTCGCGCCCTGGGCGTAGAACAGCATGCCGCCCCAGCTCCAGTTGGGGTTGACCAGCCCGAGGAAGGCCATCGCGGTGTAGGTCCCGACCGCGTACAGCACGGTGAACAGGAACGAGCTCGCGACGATCGGGGTGAGGTTCGGCAGGATCTCGGCGAAGATGATCCGCCACTGCCGCTCGCCGATGATCCGGGCCGAGTCGATGTAGTCCCGGTTGCGCATCGACAGCGTCTGCGCGCGCAGCACGCGGGCTCCCCAGGCCCAGCCCGTCACCGAGATGATCAGGCCGACGAGGAACAGGTCGTTGCTCCCTGTCTTGCCCAGGAAGCCGAACAAGATGACGAGCAGCGGCAGCGCGGGCATCACCAGGAAGATGTTCGCCAGCATGGACAGCAGCTCGTCGGCCCACCCGCCCAGGTAGCCGGCCGTGACGCCGACCACCACGGACAGCGCGGTGGCGATCACGCCGGCCAGGAACGACACCAGCAGCATGTCGCCACCGCCGACCAGGAGCTGCGAGAACACGTCCTGCTGCAGGTTCGTGGTGCCGAGCCAGTGCGCGGCCGAGGGCGGCAGCGGAACCGGGGAGTTGGCGAAGATCTGGTCCGGGCCGTACGGCGCGACGAACGGGCCGATGACCGACAGGAGCACGAAGAACGCCAGCAGGCCCAGGCCCGCCAGGATCTTGGGGGAGCGGGGGAGCCGCAGCGCCCGCCGCCGGCCGCCCGCCGCCACGGCCGCGACGGGGGCGCCCCCGGCCTCCAACTCGGTGCCGATGCCGACGGCCATGGCTCAGGCCTCCTGCCGGGTGCGCGGGTCGAGGAAGACGTAGACGAAGTCGGCGATCAGGTTGGCCGCAAGCACGGCGAACGTGATGATCAGGAAGAGGCCCTGCATCAGCTCGTAGTCGTTGTTCGACACCGCCTGCAGCAGCAGCGTGCCGAGGCCGGGATAGCTGAACACGATCTCGGTGAGCAGCGAGCCCGACACGATGAACCCGATGGCCAGCGCGAAGCCGGACACGCTCGGCAAGATCGCGTTGCGGGCCGCGTACCAGATCACCCGGCTCTTGCGCAGGCCCTTGGCCGCGGCGATCAGCACGTAGTCCTCGTCCATCGTGGTGAGCATCAGGTTGCGCATGCCCACGATCCAGCCGGCCGCCGAGGCGACCACGATCGTGAGCGCCGGCAGCACCGCGTGGTCAAGCAGGTCGCTGATGTAGGTCCAGTTCCACGCGGGGAAGTCGTAGCTCTGGTGCGCCAGGCCGCTCGGGAACCAGCCCAGCGTGATGGCGAACACGTCGATGGCCAGGAACGCGAGGAAGAAGTACGGGGCGGCCTGGAAGAACGTGACCGCGGGCAGCAGGTTGTCCAGCCAGCTGCCGCGCTTCCAGGCGACGAGCGCGCCGAGGGCCGTGCCGGCCACGAAGCTGATCACCGTGGCCAGGCCCACCAGCCCGAGCGTGTAGGGCAGCGCGGCACGGATGACCTGGGTGACGGGCGCGAAGGCGTTGCCGGACGAGACACCGAGGTTGCCGTGCAGCACGTTGTCCCAGTAGTGGGTGTACTGGGCCCACAGGCTGGCGTTGGTGCCGACGCCGAACTGCAGGTCAAGGGAGTGAATGATGGCGGGGGTCACGGTCACGCCCTGCATCCTGGACAAGATCGCGTCGACCGGGTTCCCCGGGATCAGCCTGGGAATCAGGAAGTCCAGGCTGATCGCGACGGCCGCGGTCACCAGGTAGAAGAACAGCCGCCTGGCTATCATCCGCATCTATCTGACCTCCCCCGGCGCCGCGGCCGGCGGTGCCGACGGCCCGCAGCCGCAGCTCTCCCGCCGGACCAGCACGGTGGGCAGGGCAATGTCGCGGCCGCGCGCGCTGGCGTCCGCGCCGCCGCCGCCGCGGTCGATCATCGAGTAGAGAACCTCGAACGCCGTGGCGCCGAGGTCCTGGATGGACTGCCGCACGCTGGTGAGCTGCGGGCGCAGGTGCCGCGCGACCGGGATGTCGTCGAACCCGGTCACCGCGACCTCGCCGGGCACCGCGATGCCATGCTGCGCCAGCACCTGCAGGACGCCGATGGCCGACTGGTCGTTCGCGCAGACGATCGCCCGCGGCAGCGAGCGGCCGCTGGCGAGGAGCCGCTCGATGGCCTGCGCGCCGCCCGCCGCCTGATAGCCGCCCCGCCACGACTCGCCCCGCAGCAGCGTCGCGCCGGCGGCTGCCGCCTCCTCGGCGAGCGCGTTTTCCCTGGTCATGCTGTCCGGGCTGCCCTCGTGGCCGGCCAGGAAGGCGAGCGTGCGGTAGCCGTGGTCGTCGATCAGGTGCCTGGCGAGCGCTCGCATCCCGCCGGCGTTGTCGCCGTGCACGTTGACCGTCGTCGGGGTCGGCAGGCCGGCCAGCGTCACCACGGGGACCTGCCGCGCGAGCCGGTCAAGCTCCTCGGGTGAGAGCACCCGGTCGTGCAGTATCAGCCCGTCGCTCTTGCGGGCGAGCGCGAAGATCCGGCGGCCCGCGTCGGGCTCGTCGAGGTCGACGGACCTGACAAGCAGGTCGAACCCGTGACGCTGGGCGACGATCTCCATGCCCCGGTTGATCATGTCGGGGAACTGCAGGTTCTCGTCCTCGTCGGTGAACATGCCGTCGTCGTGCCACCGCGGCCGCCTGACCACCACGCCGACGACTTCCTTGAGCCTGGCGCTCAGCGCCCTCGCCGCGCCGTCCGGCACGAAGCCGAGCTCGGCCACCGCGGCAAGCACCCGCTCGCGGGTCTCGGCGCGCGGGTTGCGGTTCCCGTTCAGCACCCGCGAGACCGAGGCAATCGACACCCCCGCCACCCGCGCCACGTCATAGATCGTCGGCGCCACGCCCGAGTCCGCGCCCAGGCAGTCCGCGCCCAGGCCGTCATCGCCCAGGCCGTCATCGCCCAGGCCGTCCGCGCCATCCGGCCCGTCCTCGCCCAGCCCGTCGTCAGCGGCCACCGCTTGCTCCTCACCTGCGGTAAGCGCTTACCGGCATCGCCTGAAATAAGGTGCCGCCACTGACGGCACCCAGACGACCCGTCCGGTAAGCGCTTACCGGTCTCGTATGCCAGGAGAGTACGCCTAACGATCGAAAGATCTCAAGTGCGACCGTCCCTCTTGTTACCGGAACGTGACGCACCCAGAACGCCCGCAGTAACAAGCCCTCCGCCGCTCAGCAGCCTCGCCGGCCCGCTGACCAGGTGATCCACGATGACACATCCAAGAAACGTCGGCCGCAGTCGTTACCTCCCGCGTAACAACCGAGAAATACCTCCGAAACGCACGCATGGGACACATGGCTTGCAGACACACAGCGGCCGGGGAAGAGCCAGCGGACAAGTTGGACCCCAGAAGGCCCGATAGCGCCCTGGAGGCACATTGGATCCCTATGCCAGCTACCTGAGCGCCGGGGATAACGCTTGGCAGATGACAGCGGCCACGCTCGTCGGCCTGATGTCGATCCCGGCCCTGGCCGTCCTGTACGGCGGCCTGGTGCAGAAGAAGTGGGCCATGAACACCATGCTGATGGTGTTCGCGACGTTCTGCCTGACCTTGATCGTCTGGGTCCTTTGGGCCTTCAAGATGGGCTTCGGCACCCCGCTGATCAGCACGTTCGTCGGAGATCCCCGGACGGTCCTCGGCTCGAACGCCGAACAGGGACAGGCAGTCATCCCATTGCTTAACGGCCTGATGCCCAAGTTCAGGTTCCCCGAGTCGTCCCTGGTGTACTTCCAGTTCGTGTTCGCGGCGATCACCCCGATCCTGTTCATCGGCAGCGTGATCGGCCGGATCAGCTTCAAGGTCTGGCTGATCTTCGTGCCGCTGTGGATCACGTTCGCCTACGCGGTCAACGCCTTCCTGCTCTGGGGCGGCGGCTACTGGGCGGGCAAGGGCGCGCTGGACTTCTCCGGCGGCTACGTCATCCACCTGGCGGCCGGCGTGTCCGGCTTCGTCGCCGCCGCGGTGGTCGGGCCGCGTCTCAAGCGCGACCGCGAGCGCGCGATCCCGAACAACCTGCTGTTCGTCGCGGTCGGCGCCGGCATCCTGTGGCTCGGCTGGAACGGCTTCAACGGCGGTGACCCGTACTTCGCCGGCGCCGACGCGTCCGCGGCCGTGATCAACACCAACCTGGCCACGGCCGTGGCGATGATGACCTGGATCGTCATGGACATGGCGTTCAGCCCGGAGAAGAAGCCCACCTTCCTCGGCGGCGTCAACGGCATGATCTGCGGCCTGGTCGGGATCACCCCGGCGGCCGGCTACGTGAACGGCCTCGGCGCGATCCTCATCGGCGTGATCGACTCCGCGATCGTCTGGGTCGCCTGGATGTACCTGCCGAAGTACGTGTGGCCGTTCAACAAGGTCGACGACGCGCTCGGCGTGGTCTACACGCACGGCATCGCCGGCCTGTTCGGCGGCCTGATGGTCGGCCTGTTCGCGGACCCGAAGATGATCGAGTACCTCGGCGTCGGCAACAACTCCTCGGTCTCGGGAGCCGGCCTGTTCTACGGGCACCCGAAGCAGCTGGCCATCCAGGCCGGAGCCGCGCTCACCATCATCATCTGGGACGCGTTCGTCACGTTCGCCATCTTGATGGTCATCAAGTACGTGTTCCGGATGAATCTCAGGCTGCCCGACGCGGACCTGGAGATCGGCGACGTGGCGGTACACGGCGAGGAGGCCTACCCGTCCGACGAGTTGGTCTCGGTGAGCGCCTCGTCCAGGCTGGACGAGTCACCGCTGGCAGACGGCAAGGTCCCGGAGAAGAAGGCGGTCAGCACCGCCGGGAAGGACGATTCCTAACCGCCGGACTCGCGCTGCGTTGCGGCCGTAGCGCACTGGGGGGGAACGCGCCCGGGCACCATGTCCGGGCGCGTACCTCCGTTACGCAACGTGATTCACCGGGGCGAGAGCCGCCGGATAGTCAGTGGCCACGGAATGCCTCCTCCAGCCACCAGGACCCGTGCGCCGAGGTGACCTTCGCGTCGATGAGCACCGGCCGCCCGCGCGGCCCCGCCAGCCAGTCTCGCACCGCGCCCAGGTCCGCGGCGGCTCGTACCGTGATCCCCTCGAACCCGAACCCGCGCGCGATCGCCGCGATGTCGGTCGGCGGGAACCGCACCGTGTCGAGCGGGTCGCCGTCGGGCCCGAAGTGGTGCACCTCCGCGCCGTACGCCTCGTCGTCGTAGACCACGACCACGATCGGCAGTCCCAGCCGCACCACGGTCTCGAGCTCGCTGACCCCCATCAGCGCGCCGCCGTCGCCGAGCGCCGCCACCGCCAGCCTGTCCGGCCGCGCGATCGCCGCCCCGATCGCCGAAGCGAGCCCCAGCCCGATCGACTGGAACGCCTGCGTAAAGCAGAACCCCGCCTCGTCGGGCACCGCCAGGAACATGCTCGGGTACCCCATGAAGTTCCCGGAATCGATGGCCACCGTGCGTTCGGCAGGCAGCAGGTCGTCAAGCCCGATCGACAGCGTGCGCGGATCGATCCGCTCCCCGTCCCCCTCGTCCGCGTACGCGACGTCCCGCCACCGCCCCTCCCGCGCGATCCGCTGCCGCAGCCCATCCGACCGGTACCCCGCCGCTCCCGCTACACCAGCACCGGCCGCCTCATTAGTACCGGCCGTACCGGGTGACCCGCCGTTATTCTTTTTATTCCGAACGGGCCGTGGTTCCTCGTCCGGCTCACCGTCCCCGGCCGAGGCGTGCAGGACGGTCGTCACGGCCCTGGCGGTTTCGGCGACGTCACCGATCACGCCGAGGTGGACCTCGCGATGCGCGCCGATCGCGTCGGAAACGTCGTCGACCTGAACGATCGTGGCGCGCGGCCCGATCAGCTTGCCGTGCCGGGTGGTCCACATGTTCAGCGAGCATCCCCAGCCGACGATCACGTCGGCGTCGCTGATCAACCCGGCCGCGAGCGGCGACGCGAAGCCCCCGCTCACGTCCAGGTTCCACGGACTGCCGCGAAACAGCCCCTTCGCCACGGCCGACGTGGCGAGCAGCGCGCCGCAGGCGTCCGCGAGCCGCGCAAGCTCGGCCGAATGCCCCCGCGCCCCGCGCCCGGCGATGAACACCGGCCGCCTGGCGCCGCGCAGCAGGTCCGCGAGCGCCGCGACCACCTCCCCGTCCGGCGCGGCCGGTGCCGGGTTCTTGACCGGCGGCATCGGGACGAACTCGCAGGACGCGGCCTGAACGTCGAGCGGCAGGGCGAGCACGACGGTCCGCCGCCCGGCGGCCGTCACGTACGCGCGGTGCGCGTCTGCCTGGGCCGTGGCGGGGGAGTGCAGCCGCTCCGCGACCGCGCCGACGGCCGCGGCCAGCCCCGCCACGTCGACGTGGAAGTTGGACCGCGCCCCCGGTGCCTCGGCGGCGAGCACGAGCAGCGGCGTACGGCTCTTCGCGGCCTCGGCGATGCCGGTCATCGCGTTGGTCAGCCCCGGTCCCTGATGCACCGACACCGCGCCGACCAGCCCCGAGGTCCTGGCCCACGCGTCCGCCATCACGGTGGCGCCGCCCTCGTGCCGCGCCGCGATGAACCGCGCCCCTCCCGCGACCAGCGCGTTCGTCAGGTGGAAGTTGCCGCTCCCCACCACGCCGAACACGGTGCTGACGCCGAGTCCGGCCAGCCCCCGCCCGACCGCGTCCGCGACCCGCATCGCCTGCGTCATCGGATCAGGCGCGCTCGACCAGCGCCAGCGCCCGGCACGGTGACCCGGACCCGCTGACGATGGGCAGCGGCCCGGCGATCACGACCGCGCCGGTGGCCGGCAGCCTGGCCAGGTTCTGCAGCTGGGTCAGGCCGTACTTGCCGGCCCCGAGCAGTGCCGAATGGCACGGGAACGGCGGGTCGAAGGAGTGCGCGGCCCCCGCGTCGGTGCCGACGGTCTCCGTGCCGAGCCCGATGATCGGCGCCTCCTCCGCCAGCCATCTCGCGCAGGCCACGCTGATCCCCGGCGTATGCGGGCCGGTCTCGTCCGCGTTGAGGAACGCGGCCTGGTCACCAGAACGCGCGTCCCACCCGGTCCGGTACAGCATCCAGCCCCCGGCGGGCAACGGGCCGTGCCCTGCCTCCCACTGCTTGATGTCATCGATCTCGAGCAGAAAGTCGGGGTTCTCGGCCGCCTGAACGCTGAAGTCGAGCACCACCGCAGGCGCGATCAGCTGCCTGACCGGGACTCGCGCCACGTCCTGGCCGTCCTGGCCGGTCACCCAGTGCACCGGCGCGTCGAAGTGCGTCCCGGTGTGCTCGCCGGTCACGATGTCGTTCCAGTACCAGGCGGGACCCCGCTCGTCATAGTGGCTGATCTCGGTCAGCCCGAACCTCGCGGTGTTACCGAACGGCGGAGGCAGCTGGATGATCGGCGTCTGCGAGGAGAGCGGGGCGGTGAGGTCGATCACCTCGACCGAGCTGTCACGGATGGCGTCGGTCAGGGCCTGCAGCACGGACATGGCGCTCCTTACTTCATCGGGACGGCGGCAACTACCCGGTAGCCTTCACCATCCGTTGCCCTGTCGGCTAGTCCCGGATGGATCCTGCCCCCGACGCCGTTATAGGAAGAGATCGCGACGGTAACCTTGCTCCGGGGTGAAAAGCATGACCAAGCCTGTCGTCAAGGCGACCACCCTGGTCACCGAGGACCGGGTGCCGATCGACGCGGTCCACCTTCGCGGCAACACGGACCTGGCGATCGTGGTCGCCCACGGTTTCACCCTGTCGTGGCAGCGGCCGAACGTGTGGCGCATCGCCAACAGGCTCAACCGCGCGGCCGGCGTGCTCACCTTCGACTTCCGCGGTCACGGTCGCTCCGGCGGCCTTTCCACGCTGGGCGACCGTGAGATCAACGACCTGGACGTAGTAGTCGCCTACGCGCGCGAACTCGGCTACAGGCGGATCGCCGCGGTCGGCTTCTCCATGGGCGCGTCCATCGTCCTCAGGTACGCGGGCCTGGTCGGCGGCCTCGACGCTGTGGTGTCGGTCAGCGGCCCCGGCCGCTGGTACTACCGCGGCACCGAGCGGATGCGCTGGGTCCACCGCGCGGTCGAGCGCCGGCTAGGCCGCTGGGTGACCAGGCGGATGCTGAAGACCCGGGTAAGCCCGGAGGGCTGGAAGCTGGTCCCGGTCCCCCCGGCCGAGGCCGCGGCGAGGATCTCGCCGGTCCCCCTGCTGATCGTGCACGGCGACAGGGACCTCTACTTCCCCCCGGAGCACGCCCGACAGCTCTACATGGCCGCCCGCGAGCCCAAGGAACTCTGGCTGATCCCCGGCATGGCCCACGCCGAGTCCGCCTGCGACGAGAATCTGGTAGACCGCATAGCCCGCTGGGTCGACCAGGCCACCCTGCCCGCCCGGCCAGCCGACCCGGCCGGCGCCGAAACCGCGCCGGCCGAGGATCCCAGGGAAGCTGCCACCCCGGACGCCGCCGCGTTACCGGTGAGCGCGCACCCAGGCGATGGCGGCAGCCCGGTTCTCCCCGACATTGGTACGGTCCTGCCTGCCGGGAACTCGGCGGTGACGTGCGGAATGCGATCCGCCCTGCTGGCCGTCGTACTCGACCCTCCGCTACGTCTTCCCCGACGGCGCATGACATTCGTTTCTGGTGCTCACGGGTGCGGTCGTTCGGCGTCCTCGCGCCAGCGGTTGGTGATCGGGAGGCGGCGGTCGCGGCCGAAGTTCTTCTGGCTGATCTTCGGGCCTGGCGGGTACTGGCGGCGCTTGTACTCGGCCGCGTCGACCAGCCGGACCACACGTTCGACGAGGTCAGGATCATGCCCGGCCGCGACAAGCTGCGCCACGCCCATGTCCTTCTCCACGTAGTCGTCGAGCAGCGCGTCGAGCACGTCGTACGGGGGCAGCGAGTCGGTGTCGAGCTGGCCGGGCGAAAGCTC
>JASHTQ010000359.1 GCA_030040475.1 Streptosporangiaceae bacterium | reverse complement strand
TCCAGCGCGGTCCCGCCGCCGGCTACCCGCTCGAGCGCGGCAGTGAACTCCGACACGTTGGCTACCCGGTCCTTGAGCAGGTAGCCGACGCCGGCCGCGCCGCCCTCAAGCAGCTGGGCGCTGTAGGACGTCTCGATGTACTGGGAGAACATGAGCACGCCGGTGCCCGGGCACTTGCGCCGCAGCTCGAGCGCGGCACGCAGGCCCTCGTCGGTGTGCGTCGGCGGCATCCGGATGTCGACGACGGCGACGTCAGGCCGGTGCTCGGCCACGGCGGCCACCAGCGCGTCGCCGTCGGCCACCGCCGCGCAGATCGTGTGGCCGCGGTCCTCGAGCAGCCTGATCAGGCCCTCGCGCAGCAGCGCGGCGTCTTCCGCGATCACTACCCGCATCATTGTCTCCCCGAGGTCTGCAGCGGCAGCAGGACTGTCACCGTGGTAGGACCGCCCGGCGGGCTGGACACGTCGATCCGCCCGTCCACCGTGGACACCCGCTGTGCCAGCCCGGTCAGGCCGCTGCCGCGCCCCGCGTCGGCGCCACCCACGCCGTCGTCGCTGACTTCAAGGCGTAGCACACCGGAGCGTTCGGTATAAATTTTGATTTTGATTTCATTGGCGTAGCTGTGCTTAGTTGCATTTGCAATCAGCTCAGCCGCGCAGAAGTAGGCGATGGTCTCGATCGCGGGGGCGGGCCTGGTGCCGATGTCGGCGCTGACCGACGCCGGGATCGCGCTGCTGGCGGCGAGCGTGGTCAGCGCGCTGGCCAGGCCGTTGTCGAGCACCGGCGGGTGGATGCCGCGGGCCAGGTCGCGCAGGTCGGCGAGGGCGTCCACCGCGTTGCGGTGCGCCGCGTCGATCAGCCCCCTGACCGCCGACTCACCCCGGTCATCGAGTTTCTCCCTGGCCATGCCCAGGTTCATGGCCAGCGCGGCGAGCCGCATCTGGGCGCCGTCGTGCAGGTCACGCTCGACCCGGCGCAGCGCCGCCGCGGCGTCGTCCACCGCGAGCGCCCTGGTCCGCTCGAGCTCGCTGACCCGCTCGGACATGCTGCTCGGCCCGAGCAGCGAGCGGATCAGCCGGCGATCCCCGGTGTTGATGGCGCGGGCCAGCCACGTCGCGGCGAGCACGCACGCCGCGCCCAGGATGGCCGCCAGGAACGTCTCCGGCCAGTTGTCGACCTTCAGGATGCCGCCGAACGGCACGGGAAAGACCGCAACCAGCGGGCTGGACGAGCCACTGTGGAAGGCCAGCCAGTCCACCGGGTAGGTCACGTCGGCAAGGCCGAAGGCCGCTAGCACGACCGAATACCCCTGGACCGCGGCGACCGGCAGCTTGACCAGGCTGTACGCGACGGCCCGCCAGCCGGCCCGGTCGCGCAGCCGCCGGTCGAGCCGGCCGAGGATGCCCTTGCCCGGCTGGAACCTGGGCGGCGGCTCGACCCGGTACCGCAGCAGCCAGCCGACCAGGCGGCGGTGCAGCGCGCCGAGCCGCCTGGTGACCCGCAGCGCCAGCACGATCACCATCAGGCCGATAACGGTGCCGACGATGGACGCGGACACGATCATGCCCGAGGTCAGCAGCACAACCGTGATCCAGAACCCGACGAACCCGGTGACCGTGCCGAACCCGCAGTAGGCGAACTCGCGGACGGCCCGGCGGCTGAGCGGGGCACGCAGGATGATGCCCGCCAGCCGCCGGATGTCCTCCTCCATGGTGCTAATTGTCCCCCGGTTTACGCGTCGCGGCGGGCCAGCGCCCAGCCGCCGATCGCCAGCGCGACCGCCGCGTACGCGCAGAGCATGGCGAACCCGAGGCCGGGCGACAGGCTGTGCGGCACCGGCTTGACCGCGCTCAGCGAGTTCTCCGCGATGATCATCGGCATGAACTGGCCGACCGAGTTCTGGATCGAGGTGCCCATCGGCACCAGGATCAGCGGCAGCACGAACAGCACCCCGACCAGGGCGCAGATCGCGCCCGCGGTGTGCCGGATGAGCGCGCCGAGGCCCAGGGCGATGAACGCGATCAGGGCGGGATAGGCGCCCGCCATCAGCACCGCGCGCAGCACGCCTGGCTGGGCCAGCGTGGCGTGCGGGGCAGGCGCCCCGAGCGCCGCCTCGCCCGCGGCGAAGGCGGCGAAGGACAGGATCTCCCCCGTCACCAGCGCCACCGCGCCGACCACCGCGGTCTTGGCGGCCAGCACGAGCGGGCGCCGCGGAGCCGCGGCGAACGTGGCCCTGATCAGCCCCGAGGAGAACTCGCTCGTGATCGTAAGCACCGCGAGGACCCCGACGGCGAGCTGGCCGATCGCAAGGCCGGCGAGGCTGTCGTTGGTCGGGTCGAAGACCGCCCGGTCCGCCGCGTTCATCGAGGCCCACTGCTGGTGGCTGAGCACCAGGACGGCGAGGCCGATCATGCCGGCCGCGAAGACCAGCAGGGTCCACCAGGTGGAGCGGGTGGCGCGCAGCTTCAGCCACTCGGCCGTGGCCACGGTGCGGAAACCGTAGTGGCCCCCCTGCTGACTGGTCAAGGTGACGGCGGTCATGACGGGCTCCCCTGGTAGGCGATGTTGCTCGCGTTGTACTCGACGCTGCCCTCGGTAAGGGCGAAGAACGCCTCCTCGAGCGAGCTGCTGCGGGCGGCGAGCTCGGCGACGGAGGTCTGCGCGAGCAGCCGTCCCCGGCCGATCACCACGAGCTGGTCGGCGGTCTGCGCGATCTCGCTGATCAGGTGGCTGGAGACCAGCACGGTGCGGCCGGCCGCGGCCAGGCTCCTCAGCAGGTTGCGGATCCAGCGGATGCCGTCCGGATCCAGGCCGTTGACCGGCTCGTCGAGCAGCAGCACCGCCGGATCGCCGAGCAGCGCCGCGGCGATGCCCAGCCGCTGGGCCATGCCGAGGGAGAACTTGCCCGCGCGCCGGTCGGCGGCCTGCTCCAGGCCGGTGATCTCCAGCACGTCGTTGACCCGCCGGCGCGGGATCGCGTTGGCCGCGGCGAGCGCGGTCAGGTGCGACCGCGCGGTCCGGCCCGGGTGGAAGGCCTTGGCCTCGAGCAGCGCGCCGACCTCCCGCAGCGGCCAGCGCAGGTCGTGATAACTGTGCCCGTTGATCCTCGCCGTCCCGGCGTCCGGGCGGTCCAGGCCGACGAACATGCGCATCGTGGTGGATTTGCCCGCGCCGTTCGGGCCGAGGAAGCCAGTCACCGTTCCCGGGCGGACGTCGAAGCTGAGGTGGTCCACGGCGGTCGTGGAGCCGTAGCGCTTGACCAGGCCGCGTGCCTCGATCATGGGTCAACCCTCCTCTGGTGTCCAAATACCTGGGCCTTACGCTACGAACGGGTCCTGTCCGCCGGAACACGGCAGCCACCCCTCTTCGTGGTGGGGTTTCCCCCCGTAGGCCGTGGCATCATGCCCCCATGAGGGTGCTCATCGCCGGGGCGGGCATCGGCGGCCTGACCGCGGCGCTCTCGCTGCACGCCGCCGGCATCGAGGTGGTGGTGACCGGATCTGGGGCTTCGGCTGCGGCCTGAGCGTCGGCTACCGCTGGCCCCAGTACTCCATCCACCGCGGCGAGCTGCAGATGATCCTGCTCGCCGCGGTGCGGGCCAGGCTCCGGCCAGGCGCGGTGCGCACCGGAACGGCGTTCGCTGGGTTTACCGAGTCTCCTTCGGGGGTCGTGGTGCGGGTACGCGACCGGTCATCGGGGACGCTGTCGGATCTGTCCGCCGACGCGCTCGCCGGCGCGGACGGGCTGTACTCGGGGGTCCGGGCCCAGCTGCACCCGGTCTCCGCGCGGGCCGAGGCGCGGGGGCGGGCGCTGGTGAACTGGACGGTGAGCGTGCGTGCCCCCGACGGGTTCGGCCGGATCGAGGCCGTGCTCAACTCCCGCCCCTCGCTGACCCCGTGACCGTTACCAGTGGTGAGTCGTCGCGTAGGAGTGGTTGGTGATGATCTCGGTGTCCTCGGGCGGGGTGTAGACGGACTGGACAGCCACCCGGCCGGGGCCGGTCAGCCTGACCCAGATGCTCCGGTAGCTCCACCGGCCCTGCCAGAACGCGAAGCCCATGTTCCGCGGGTATTCCAGGTGCAGGTGCATCTGGACCGTCACGTCCCGGTACAGCAGGGAACTCGGCTGGATCAGCAGGTGCTGGCCGGGCTGCAGGTCGCGGATGAAGACGTTGCCCGGCGCGTGCAGCAGCAGCATGCCCGGTGCCTGATGCGCGCCGAACACGTCGCCGAACTGGCCCATCGGGTAGTGGGTCTCCTGGTCGTCCCCGCTGCCCGTGGTATACCAGACGCCGGTCTGATGCCAGTCGTAGCGGACGTTCCCTGTGGCGGTCAGGAAACGGTGCTCCCTGACCCACATCTGCTGGCCGCGCTGCAACGGCAGCGCCACGACCTCGCCCGCGTGGTTCTCCGACAGCGCGACGTGCCCGGGACCGTGCGCCTCCACCATCATCAGCGGCATCCCGGCGAGGTGGCGGTTCCATCCGCCGCTCATCGACATGGTGCTCAGCCTGGTGTTCGGCTCGGTCCACAGCAGCACGTGGTGGGAGAAGTAGATCCAGTCGTTCGGCGCGAGGCTGAACTCGGCGACCGGGACCGTGGTGCCCGCGATCTGGCAGTGCGACTGGCCGAACTGCAGCCGTGCCATGTCCTTGACCGGCGGCTGCTCCACCCAGCCCGAGTCGCTGACCGCGGAGCGGATGTCGACGGGCGCGCCGCACAGCGGGCACGTCGGCGAGTTGGGGTCGCTCGGCTGCCGGCAGTACCGGCAGATGTAGGTGCTCATGGGTCTGCTGGCCCTCAGTCCGCGTGGTGGTGGACGTACATCGACTGGATGCCGACCCGGCCCGGTCCTGTCATCTCGGCGAGGTACATGCCGTGCCGCATCAGCCCGGTCCGCAGATTCATCTGCGCGGCCTGCATCTGCACCGAGGAGTCCTTGTAGAGGAACCCGCCCGGCTCGACCAGGATCTTCTCGCCCGGCTGCAGCCTGCGTTCGAGCACGTTGCCGTTGCCGTGCAGCAGCAGCATGCCCGGCTGGCCCGCCGTGACGAACCTGTCCATGTACATGCCGTTGCCGCCGTGCAGCAGGTTCACCAGGCCCTTGATCCGCACGAACGAGTACTGGATGCTGTGCGAGGCCACCAGGAAGGCGTGCTCGCGGACGTCAAGTTCCATCCCCGGGTGCAGCGGCAGCACGACGAGCTCGCCAGGAGCGTCCCTGGAGAACGCGATCCGGCCCGGGCCGGTCGCCACCGTCACGATGTGCGGCATGCCGCCGATCGTCCGCTTCATCCCGCCGCCGGTGTTCAGCGAGTGCAGCGGTACCGACTCGTCCTTCCACAGCAGCACGTGGTGCTCGAAGTAGACGCCGTCCTGCGGGTGCAGGGCGAGTTCCGCGACCGGCACGAGCTCGCCCTCGACCTGGCAGGTGCTGCCGGAGAACCTGAACTC
>JASHTQ010000030.1 GCA_030040475.1 Streptosporangiaceae bacterium | reverse complement strand
GTCCGGCCGAGACGGGGGTGGAAGACCTTCTCCCGCCCGATCACGTACAGGTACCGCGAGTGGGTGTTGTGGAAGGACAGCGC
The DNA here is from genome assembly GCA_030040475.1 of Streptosporangiaceae bacterium. Next base: position 3,888 of record JASHTQ010000030.1, on the reverse strand, counting down.
GCAGGCGAACGAGGAGGTGAGGATCAGCCATTCCATCACGTCGGTCACCCACTGGGCGGCGAACCTCGTGGTGACGCCGTAGTAGAAGCTGCCGCCGTTGGTCGCCGCCTGGTGCACCGCGCCGTGCAGGCCCCACCCGGTGACGACCGCCCAGGCGCAGACGGCGAAGAACAGGCCGCCCCCGATCACGCAGATGAACAGCGCCTGCGCTCCGATCCGCCGCGGGTTGCGCGACTCCTCGGCGTAGTTCGGGATGGTCTCGAACCCCACCCACGACCACACGGCGAAGAAGATGCCGACGCCCGGGGCGAGGCCCTTGAACGCGTTGACCGGATTGATCGGGGCGAGCGGCACGCCGCCCGGCCCGCCGCCGTGGGCGAACACCGCCACGTCCATGACGGTCAGCACGATGATCTCGCCGATGAGCGCGATGCCAAGCACGTTGGAGCTGAGCCGCACGTCGAAATGCCCGAGCAGCAAGATGACGACCAGGGCGCCGAAGCCGAGGTAGGGCCACGGCACGCCGAAATGGAAGAACTGCTGGATGGTGATGTTGCCGAAGTAGCCGAACGCGCCCATCAGCGAGCCCACCACGAACGCGTACGCGAAGATCGACGACCAGCCGGCCGCCATCCCCAGCGGGCGGCCGAGCCCGTGGCTGATGAAGGAGTAGAAACCGCCCGAGGACGGGACGCTGCGTATCATCTTCACGTAGCCCACCGAGAACAAGACCAGCATGACGATGCCGATCTCGAACCCGGCGGGCGCCCCGATGCCGTTGCCGAGGCCGACCGCGATCGGCACGTTGCCGAGCTGCCCGGTCAGCGGCGACATGGCCGCGAACGAGATGAACAGCACGCCGCCGAGCCCGATGGCGGCCTTGCGCAGCTTGTGAACGTCGGCGCGCTCGGAGATGTCCAGCGATGCGCCGGCCACCTTGACGGCGGAGGCGCCGCCTTCCTGCCCGGAACCCAAGGCGTCCATGTGCCCTCCCGACTCCCGGTTCGTCACAGCGTCCCTACGCTCACATTACTACTAATCCTGCTGGAAAACTAGGAATTGTCTGAGCTGGCTCTTTGCTCACCTCGCGCCGCCAGCGCTTGACAGGGACGCTGCGGGAGTTAAAGTCGTTAAATAAAGTAGGAATAGTAGCCTTTTGCGCAGGGAGGTCACTGATGAGCAGTGTCGAGGAAGACGCTGTCGCCTCGGGCGCGACCGGGCTGCGCAGGGACGCCATCGGCCTGCCCGATGTCATCTTCGCGTCGGTGACCACGATGGCGCCGGCCGCCGCGGCCGCGTTCTCGATCGCCGTGGGAGCCGTGTTCGCCGGCGGGGCGCTGGTCGCCGGGGTGGTCGTCGCGCTGGTCGGCTGCCTGTTCACCGCGCTGTCGATCGGTCAGCTCGCACGGCACCTGCCGACCGCCGGCGGCATGTACACGTACGTTGCGCGCGGGCTCGGCAGCAAGCTCGGCTTCCTCGCCGGATGGGGGTTCGCCGGCCTGTACCCGCTGGGCATACCGCTGGTCTCGGTCCTGTTCGGCAGCATCCTCGGCAGCACCCTGCAGGCGCACTTCGCCTTGTCCTACAACGCCTGGTGGGTGATCGGCACCGTGTTCTGCGTGCTGCTCGTCGGCGGCCTGAACCTCACCAACGTCCGGGTCAGCGCCAGGTTCGGCCTGGTGCTCGGCGCCCTGGAGATCCTGGTCATGGTGGCCCTGTCGGTGACGCTGATCATCTCGGCGGGATCGCGCAACACGTTCAGCGTGTTCACCACGCATTACGCGACGGTGGCCGGGTTCCGTGGCGTCTCGGGCATCGTGGCGGGATCGGTCTACGCCATCCTGGCCTTCATCGGGTTCGATGCCGCCGCCCCGCTGGCCGAGGAGACCAGGAACCCCAGGCGCAACGTCGGCCGCGCGGTCATCGGCTCGTGCCTGATCATCGGCGTCTTCTACGTGCTGACCACGTACGCGGCCACCGTCTACTTCGGCCCGGGCAGGTTCGCCGGCTTCTACACCGCGGGCGGGGGCAACCCGTGGAACCTGGTGGCGACCGCGGTATGGGGCGGCGGCTGGGTCGTGCTGTTCATCGCGCTGCTGAACTCGAACGCGGCGTGCGCCAACGGCGGCGGCCTGGCCTCGACGCGGACCCAGTGGGCGATGGGCCGCATCCGCGTGCTGCCGCCCGCGTTCGGCCGGACCTCGCGCAGGTGGGGCTCGCCGTACGTGGCCGTGCTCGTCAGCTTCGGCGGCGGGCTCGCCCTTTCCCTCTGGCTGGGCGAGCAGTACACGCCGCTGACCGCGTTCGCCCTGATCGGCACGATCATCACCGGCGCCATCGTGCCGATCTACATCGCGGTCAACCTTGCCTGCATCGCGTACTTCTGGCGCGAGCAGCGCAGCGAGTTCAACGTCCTCAAGCACCTGCTGTTCCCGGTGCTCGGCATCGTGCTGTTCGTGCCGGGATTCTGCACCGACCTCGGGATCACGGCGTTCAAGTTCATCAGCCCGCTGACGTACCCGCTGAGCCTGGCCGGCATCGTCGTGGCCGCCTGGTACGCCCTCGGCGTCGTCGTGCTCATCTTCTTCGCGGCCCGGCATCCGGCCAGGATCGCCGACACGGCCAAGGTGTTCCTCGAGGCCGAGCCGACCCGCGCCGCCTAGCGGCCGACGGCCCGCACCCGTCCGCAGACGAGACACGGAGATGCCCGGATGCCAGAACTGCTGCTTCCCGCGGCCGACGGGGTGAGCCTGTCCGTCCAGGTCGACGGGCCGGGACAGGCCGAGGGCGGCGGCCCGCCGCTGGTCCTGGTGCACGGCTGGAGCATGAGCGGCCGGTTCTTCCGGCGACAGCTGCCCGATCTGGCCGCCGGCCGCCAGGTCGTCGTGCCCGACCTGCGCGGGCACGGCAGGTCCGAGAAGGTCCTGCACGGCCACACGGTGCCCACGTACGCCGCCGACCTGGCGGCCATCCTGGCCGGGCTCGGGATCGAGCGGCCGGTGCTTGTCGGCTGGTCGATGGGCGCGATGGTCGGCTACGAGTTCCTCCGCCGCAACGGGCCGGACAGCCTGTCGGGGATCGTCATCGTCGACCAGCCGCCGTCCGACTTCGCCTGGGAGGGCTACGAGTTCGGGGCGATCACGCTGGCGGCGCTTGGCGAGATGTGCGAGCAGATCCAGACCGACCAGGCCGGGCTCGTGGCCGAGTTCGCCCAGCTCATGCTGCATCAGCCGGACGCGGACACGGTCGCCTGGATGACGGCGGAGATCCTCCGGGTGCCCCCGGCGATCGCCGGCGCCATTCTGGTCGACCAGACCCTGCGCGACTACCGCGACTTCCTCCCGCAGATCCAGGTGCCCGCGCTGGTCCTGTTCGGCGAGGACGACAAGCTGACCAGCCCGCGCGCCGGCCAGTACATCGCCGAGCGCATCCCGGGGGCCGCGCTGCAGACCTTCGCCTACTCCAGTCACTGCCCGTTCTGGGAGGAGGCGGATCGTTTCAACCGCGCCGTCACGGAGTTCGCGGACGATCTTGGCCGCAGCCCCGCTCCAATCCGGTGAGCGCCGGGGACGCACCACCCTCCGTTCTGCCCTGGGGTGCGTGTGCCACGAGCCCCGATAGGCGGGACTGGTGCCTCACGAGCCCCGATCCGATCTGTTCCCCGGCGGGGGCGTGTGCCATCGGCCCCGTACTGGTGAATCCAGTAAGAGAATCGGGAATGACGGGAATTCCGGGGGGAGGGGGACGGTTGCCGTGAGCGTGACAGTAGAGGCGCAGTCGCGCGAAGACGTGCAGTTCTGGTTCGATCCGCTGTGTCCCTGGGCCTGGATCACTTCCCGCTGGATGCTGGAGGTGGAGAAGGTCCGGCCGGTACGGGCGGACTGGCGG
>JASHTQ010000358.1 GCA_030040475.1 Streptosporangiaceae bacterium | reverse complement strand
CGGGAGGGTCTGCGGGGGCAGCCGGGCGGGCAGGCAGGCGGACCGGGCCAGGCCGGCTCGGGAATCCGGGCCAGGCCGGCGGTTCTGGCCCGCATCTCGTGATGATCACGATGGATTTGCCTGCTGGTAACGGGGCTTGTGGGTCACAGGCCCCGCAAGAAGGGGCTTGTGCGTCACGAGCCCCGCTCAGGGCATCGTGCTCAGTGACTGGTGGTCCCTGTGAGGTGGATGATGCGAATGGCCGGCAGATGACGGTCGTGTCCATCACGAGATATGGCCCAGATCCCAACGCCGGGCGTGAGGTGCCGGCGCAGGTCGTCGTCATCGCCAAGGAACCGGTACCCGGCCGGGTAAAGACCCGTCTCACCCCGCCGTTCACGCCGCGGCAGGCGGCCGCCCTGGCCGAGGCGGCGCTGGCCGACACCCTGGCCACGGTCGCGTCCGCCCCGTTCGCGCGGCGGGTGCTCGCCTTGCAGGGCGAGCCGGGCCGCTGGCTGCCGCCAGGTTTCGACGTCATCGGCCAGCGCGGCGCGGGCCTTGACGAGCGCATCGCCGCCGCGCTAGCCGACGTGCACCAGACCTGGTCCGCGCCCGTGGTGCTGATCGGGATGGACACCCCGCAGGTGACACCTCAGCTGCTGGCGCAGGCAGCCGAGCCGCTGGTATCCGGAGCGGCGGACGCCACGTTCGGCCCGGCCCGGGACGGCGGCTTCTGGCTGCTCGGCCTGCGCGAGGTCGACCCCGCCCTGGTGCTCGGCGTGCCGATGTCCCGCGCCGACACCGGGGCGCTGCAGCGGGCCCGCCTCACCGCGGCCCGGCTCCGGGTCCAGATGGCGCCCGTGCTCACCGACATCGACACCGCCGCCGAGGCCGAGCTCGTCGCCGCCGAGGTCCCGGGTTCGCGTTTCGCGGCCTGCCTGGCCGCGGCGGGTGCCGAGGAGCCGTCCGAGCCCGATTTCGCGGGCGTGTCCCGCCTCGAGGCCCCTCCGGTGCTGGCGACTCTCAACTCATGATATTTCTCACGGTTGGGAGCACGGTGGTAGCCGAGAGTGGTTAAATAAGACCTGGTTGCGCGAAGTTCGTGTACGTGTCACAGCGCCTGCGAAGTTCTGACCGCAGGCGTCCTGGTTTCCCGAACGCCTGGCCCGGTAGGGCACTGGTCGCAGCAACTCGGGACGCACGACCGTGGTCCCGGAAAACTCTCAGTAGGAGAAGTACATGCCTCAGGGCACCGTGAAGTGGTTCAACTCGGACAAGGGCTATGGCTTCATCGCCCCGGACGACGGGTCGGCCGACGTGTTCGTGCACCACTCCACCATCAAGATCGACGGTTTCCGGACCCTCCAGGAGAACCAGCGGGTCGAGTACACCGCTGGTCGCGGCCCGAAGGGCCCGCAGGCTGAAGAGGTTCACCCGCTGTAACACGTCACGAAAATTCGACAGGGCGGGCGGCCCGGAGGGGCCGCCCGCCCTGCTGCTGTTCCGCTACCCTCCGACCGGGCCCTCGACGGTGACCAGGCTGCCGTAGGTGAGGTACGGGTAGGCCTGCTTGGCGGCGTCCCAGGGCAGTTCCACGCAGCCCAGGCTCTGGTTGTACCCGTAGCCGCCGCGCGGGAAGTAGTGCACCGCGTCGCCGCCGTTGAAGTACGAGACGTAGTAGACCGGGTCGTCGTACGGGGTGCCGTCCGGGTTGATGCCCTTCATGTAGGTGAAGTAGAACCGCAGGTAAACCGGGAAGGTGCCGTCCACGGTGGCCGAGTCGGGGATGCCGGTGTTGGCCAGGCTCTTCAGCACCACGCTGCCGTCGTGCCAGACGGTCAGCGTCTCTGGCAGGTTCTGGTTGGCCAGCGCGTAGGTGTAGCCGTTGGGGTTGTGCTTGCCCTTGGCCACCGCGTTGAGCAGATCGGACCAGACGGCGTGGCCGGCCACCCCGTCCATGGTCAGGCCCTCGTTGTACTCGAAGGCCCTGATCGCGCCGGTGTCCAGGATGTTGCCCTTGCCCGCCGTCCACTGGTCCTTCAGGTTCCACGGGTAGTCGCCCTGCCAGGTGAACGTTCCGGCCGGCGCCTGGTAGGCGGCCGCCAGCTCGGCGTTGGCGTTGGTCGTGCTGATCGTCTTGGCCGTCTTCTGCCGCCAGACCATCGGCAGGTAACCGAGCTGGGCGAGCAGTTCCTGCAGCCGCAGGGTGCTGAACGAGGCAGTGGTGAAGGTCTGGGTCACCGGGGTGCCGAGCAGCCCGCCGCTGCCCGCGGCGAGCCCCGCGGCCGACAGCATGCCGGCCGGGCCCGCCGGGATCTCGACCGTGACCTTGGTGTTCTGGAAGAATCCCTGGGTCGGGGTGAAGACCGCGTCGTTGCCCTCGGCCTGCCAGGTGCCCGCGATATTGGGGGAAAGCGTGGGCATCGGGGAGGTGGACGCGAGCGGCGTGTTGAACTGCACGGTGATCGGGTTGGCGCCGTTGATCCCCTTCGCGCCCGCCGCCGGGGTGACCGACACCACCTGGAGCGGGACGACGGGCAGGTCCGCTTTGGCCGCGCGGCCTGAGGTTGCCACCTGGGCCGCGTGGCTGCCAGGCGACGCGAACACGACGAACGACACACCGGAGACCAGCACCAGCGAGGCGCTGCCCGCGGTGAGCAGCGCGCCGCGCCGCCTGGATCGCGGCGCCGCGGCCGCCGCGGCCGCCTCGCCCTCGGCG
>JASHTQ010000357.1 GCA_030040475.1 Streptosporangiaceae bacterium | reverse complement strand
CTACGGCGAAGTACCGCAGCGGGGCGCGAAGCGCACCGGGGGGTTCCGGGGGGTCGTCCCCCCGGGCCAGCACTAGTACGCGTGGCCGTAGCTGGGGCCGCCGCCGGCGGCGATGACCTGTATCTTGGCGTCCTTGGCGGAGGCCGGCGGGTCGATCGCGGCGTACTGGAAGGTCCAGTTGGCGTAGACCGCGTGGTAGCCGACCTCGGTCGGCGCGGCGAGCAGCGGGGTGAAGCTGGCCGGGACCGGAATCGGCGACCCGCTCACCAGGCCCGGGTGCTCGGTTGTCGTGTTCAGGTACATCCCGTAGAGCACCAGCGCGCCGCCGTCGGTCGTCTGCAGCCCGAACTGCAGGAACGGCGATCCCTCCAGCAGCCACTGGTAGGACAAGCCGCGCGCGGTGTCCGAGCTGGACTCCGCGAGCTGCGAGGCGTAGAGCCCGGTCGTCAGCGGTCCGCCGGCGATCACCGCCGCGGAGGGGTTCTTCGGCCCTTCGTCGACCACGCCCGCCTGCGACGCCCCGACCACGTCGGGCGGCAGCAGCAGGTCCGAAGCGGAGTGGGAGACCGCGATGGCATAGCCGTCGCGGTTCGTGGCGATGGCCGGGAGGGCCTGGTCGAGCGTGGCAGCGCCGTTCAGCGTCCACGGCTGCCCCGCCGCGGAGCGCTCGAACACCATGATCGTCCTGGTCGTGGCCCCGCCCGCGGGCCTGGCGGCAGGCCCGGTGCTGTCCTGGCCGGTACCGGCGATCTGTGTCCTCGTCGTGGCCACCATGAACCACTGCGGGTAGCCGGCCAGCGCGGGCACGTAGAAGACCGGCGTGCCGTACCTGTACTGCGGTACCGGCGTGCCGGTCGAGGCCAGCGCGACGTACTGGGCATGAAGGACCGCCCACTGCGCGTCCGCGGCCAGCGCCAGCCCCTGGACCTGGTTGCCCTGCGCCGCGGCGGCGTTGCTTGCCGCCAGGTAGGAGTCGTAGGCGGCGCGTGCGTCGGAGATGGTCAGGCCGTGCGTGCCGCCGCCTTCGGCCGCCGACGACGCCGGCGCGCATCCCTGCGCGGACAGCAGCACCACCCCGCCGAGCACCGCCGCGCCCAGGCACCCGATCAGGGTGCCGCCCCAGGTCCTGCGCCTTCGGTCCGTCACGCTAAGGCAGAATACCGGGTTTGCGCGCCCGGTTCCGCGCGCTGGGCAGGTTGCGAGTTCGGCCCGCCGACCTCGCGTAGGCTTGCCGGCATGGCAGGTATCGATCCCGCCGACGAGATCGCGGCACTGACCTCGAAGCTGGCCAGCATCGAGGCGGTGCTCAATCCCGGCGCCATGGAGACGGAGGCGGCGGAACTGCGCGAGCAATCCGCCGATCCGGGGTTGTGGGCCGACCAGGAACGCGGCCAGAAAGTTACCCGGCGCCTGTCCTACCTGGAGGCGGAGCTGGCCAGGCTGGCCGGCCTGCACCAGCGGCTCACCGACACCCAGGTGCTGTTCGAACTGGCCGAGGCCGAGAACGACGAGCCCACCAGGGGCGAGGCCGAACGCGAGCTCGCCGCGCTGCGCAGCGAGATCGACCAGCTCGAGGTGCGCACCCTGCTGAACGGCGAGTACGACGCCAGGGAGGCACTGATCTCGATCAACGCGCAGGCCGGAGGCGCGGACGCCGCCGACTTCGCGGAGAACCTGATGCGGATGTACCTGCGCTGGGCGGAGCGGCACAAGTTCCCGACCGAGGTGTACGACACGTCGTACGCGGAGGAGGCGGGCATCAGGTCGACCACGTTCGCGGTGAACGCGCCCTACGCCTACGGCACCCTTCGCGGCGAGCACGGCACGCACCGGATGGTGCGCATCTCCAAGTACGACAACCAGGGCCGCAGGCAGACCTCGTTCGCCGGGGTGGACGTGATGCCGGTGGTGGAGCAGACCGACCACATCGAGATCCCCGAGGACGAGATCAGGGTCGACGTGTTCCGCTCCAGCGGCCCGGGCGGCCAGGGGGTCAACACGACCGACTCGGCGGTTCGCATCACCCACCTGCCCACCGGGATCGTCGTGTCCTGCCAGAACGAGCGCAGCCAGATCCAGAACCGCGCGTCGGCCATGGCCGTGCTCCAGGCCAAGCTGCTCGAGCGGCGCAGGCAGGAGGAAGCCGAGCAGATGCAGACGCTGCGCGGCGATGGCGCCCGTGCCTGGGGAACCCAGATCCGCAACTACGTCCTGTACCCGTACCAGAACGTCAAGGACGTCCGGACCGGCATGGAAACCGGCAACGCCGTCTCCGTCCTAGACGGCGAGATCGACGACTTCATCGACGCCGAGATCCGCTGGATGCGCCAAAACGGGCGCTAGCCGTGCTGGCCCGGGGGGACGACCCCCGGAACCCCCCTAATGCGCTCCGCGCCCCGATCGCGGCGCTCGCCGTCCGTGGTTCTTCTCTTACCCTCCGAAGCGGAGGCCCAGGAGGAGCAAGAGCAGGGTCAGCGCGAGGACGGCGGCGAGGATGAGCTGGGGCGAGACGCTGAAGTGCTGGTGGTGGACGTGCTGCCGGGCAGCGCGACACGCCGGGCAGCGTCCCTCGATCACAGGGTTGGCGCAGTGAGCGCAGATCAGGTGTTCGCAGCTCATCGGAACCCCTTCCGGGCTGGCCCGCGCCCCGGCACTTGCCGCGTTGTAAGGCCTTAGCTGCCAGTTTCCCTCTAGACTGTTCCCTGGCCAAACCAGGTTACCCGTAAGTCGCCCAAGTTGTCGGCGGCAACGCGGTCCGTACCCTACCTACATCGCTGTGATGGTCCCGTGATCAACTTCGATAACGTCACCAAGGTCTACCCAAATCAGAACCGCCCCGCGCTGGAGAACGTGAACATCTCGGTGTCCAAGGGCGAGTTCGTCTTCCTCGTCGGCCCCTCAGGCTCGGGGAAATCGACCTTCCTGCGGCTGGTCCTGAAGGAGGAGCGGCCGACAGACGGCAGGATCCATGTGGCGGGCAGGGATCTCGCGCGGCTCACCAACTGGAAGGTGCCGTATCTGCGGCGTCGCATCGGCTGCGTTTTCCAGGACTTCCGGCTGCTGCCGAATAAGAACGTGTACCAGAATGTCGCGTTCGCCCTTGAGGTCATCGGCAAGCACCGGCGCTTCATCCGCAAGGTCGTGCCGGAGGTGATCGACCTTGTCGGCCTGGAAGGCAAGCACGACCGGATGCCCGACGAGCTATCCGGTGGCGAGCAGCAACGGGTCGCGATGGCCCGTGCGTTCGTCAACCGGCCGATGATCCTGCTCGCCGACGAGCCGACGGGTAACATCGACCCGGCCACATCGATCGGCATCATGAAGGTGCTGGACCGGATCAACAGGACAGGGACGACCGTCGTGATGGCCACGCACGACGCCGCCATCGTCGACTCGATGCGCAAGCGAGTCGTCGAACTCGAATACGGCAAGGTTGTCCGAGACCAGTCACGCGGGGTGTACGGCCAGGCCTACTGACCCAACTCACCGCGCCGGTGCAGCGCGGTGCCGCCTAGGACTTCGAGGGATCAGCCACCATGCGTTCACAGTTCGTCCTCTCCGAGATCTGGATTGGACTACGCCGGAATCTCACCATGACACTGGCGCTCATCGTGGTCGTGGCCATCAGCCTGTCCCTGCTCGGCACGGGCCTGCTGTTCGTCAAGCAGGTGGACAGGACACGGACCTACTGGCAGGGGAAGGTCGAGCTGTCGATCTACCTGTGCATCAAGACGAGCCCAGAGCCCTCCTGCCAGCAGAACGGGCCCGCCACCGACGCCGAACGGACGGCGCTGCACAACCAGCTGGCCTCCATGCCGCAGGTGGAGGCCGTCTACTACGTATCCCAGCAGCAGGCCTACTCCGAATTCAGGCAGTACTTCTCGAACGAACCGGCCCTGGTGCAGGACACCCAGGAGGGTGATATCCCCGATTCGTTCGAGGTCAAGCTGCGCAACCCCGAGGCGGATTACAACATCGTGGCGAGTGCCGTCACCGGCGCAGCGGGGGTGGAGACCGTCGTCGACGAGATGACGATCCTGGATAAGTTCTACCGACTGCTCGACGGGGCGAGAAACGCGGTTGTCATCATCGCGCTCATCCTCATCGTGGCCGCGGTGCTGCTCGTGGCCAATACGATCAGGCTCTCCGCCTTCAACCGCCGCAGGGAAACCGCCATCATGCGGCTCGTCGGAGCGTCGAACTTCTACATCCAGCTGCCGTTCCTGCTTGAAGGGACGATCGCCGGCCTGATCGGCTGGGCGATAGCGGCCGGGCTCCTGGTTGCGGTCAAGTCGCTGATGCTAGATAGCCTGGAACAGTACTTCTCGTTCAACGTGGGTCTGTCCGTCGGTGACCTGATCGAGGTCATTATCTTCTCGATGGTCGTCGGAGTGCTGTTGTGCGGTGCGACGTCGTTCCTTACCTTGCGCCGCTACCTGCGTATCTGAGCGGTTCGTGGTGCAATGACAGGAGGGACGTGGCCCGGGAGCAAGGCGAGAAGATCGTCGCCCGCAATCGCCGTGCGCGTCACGATTACACCATCGAGGACACCTTTGAGGCGGGACTGGTACTGACCGGCACGGAGGTCAAGTCGCTGCGCGCGGGCCGCGCGTCCCTGGCGGACGGCTTCGCGCAGATCTCGGACGGCGAGGTGTGGCTGCACAACGTGCACATCCCCGAGTACGTGCAGGGCACCTGGACCAACCACACCCCTCGGCGGATCAGGAAGCTGCTGCTGCACCGCAGGGAGATCGACCGCATCGCCAGCAAGATCGCGGAGCAGGGCCTGACGCTGGTTCCGCTGTCGATGTACTTCAAAGACGGGAACGTCAAGGTGGAGCTGGCCCTGGCTCGTGGTAAGCGGACCTACGATAAACGTCAGGACCTGGCCAAGCGCGACGCGGCCAGGGAAATGGATCGTGCGCTGAAACGGCGAAGGTGACGGGCGACGGATCGTGTCCCCTCCTGCGAACGAGCGCGGCGGCCACGCCAGGCCGCAGGATCCCCGTTTGCCCGGCGCCGGTGGCGCCGACCAGTCCGCCGACGCGCCCCCCACCGTGCCGGCAAGCCCGCCCGCCCCCGCCGGCCCGCCCCTCTCCCGGGCCATACCGCCAAGCTTTGGCCCGTCAGCCCCCGGCGACCCGATAGTGCCCGCAGCGCCAACAGGGCCTGCAGACCCGACCGGGCCCGCAGTGCCGGCAGCGCTTGCAGAGGCGGCAGGGTCCGCGGCGCCGGGAGGACCCGCCGTGCCGATGAGGCCCTCGGGTCCGCCTTGGTCCGCCAGTCCTCCGCCGCGCCCCGGCTCGCCCGCGTTCTCGGGCCCGTTCCCGCCCGCCGGTGCGGCGGCGCCTCCAGGCCGGCGAGTACCGTCGGGTCCGTTCAGGCCCGTTGAGCCGTCGTCAAACGGCGGTCAGCCAGCGTCCAATGCAATGTTCACGCCGGTGGGCCGGCCGGCGTCGGCCCGTCCGCCGGGGCCGGTACGCCCGGTCCCCGGCCGGCCTGACGTAGATCCAGCGGGCGCCGCTGCTTCTGCGCGCGCCGCTGCGAAGCCCAGGTCGGCCCGCCATGTCGCCCCGCCGCCCGCCAAGTCCGATCGTCGGTCCTCGCCGGCGAACCGCCGGGCGAGACGATCGCGTGTCGCGGCGGTCGTCATCGTCGCCATCGGGGTGCTGGTCATCGGCCTGGCCACCGGCTTCGGTACGGACTCGTCCGCCGAGCCCACCGTGCAGGCGTTCCTGCTCGACTGGCAGCAGCAGGACTACCTCGGCGCGGGAGCGCTGACGACGGCGGAGCCAAGAACGGTCGCGGCCGACCTGTCCACCGCGTTCGCGCAGGTCGACGCCACCCAGCTGTTCCTGGCCATGGACTCGATCGTGCAGCACGGCGGCACCGCCGTGGCGTCCTTTACCGCCTCGATTGACCTTGCTGAGCAGGGACGGGTCTGGGCCTACCACGGCCAATTCGGGCTGCGCCAGGTCGACGGCGCCTGGAAGGTCGAATGGGCGCCCAGCGTCATCGAGCCCGACCTCGGTCCAGGCGACAGGCTGGCCATCGTGACCGACTTCCCGAGCCGGGCATCCGTGCTGGACGCCGAGGGCAACCCGCTACAGGTGAACGCCCCGGTCTACGTGCTCGGCGTGATGCCGGACAGCCTGGCCCACCCGGCGGTGACGGCCCGGGCGTTCGCCGAGGCCACCGGGCTCGAGGCGACGCAGGTCCTCGGCCAGATCAGCGCCGCGCCACCGCGCGAGTTCCTCAGGCTCGCCTCGCTCGACCCGACCAGCTACGTCGACCTGCGCTCGCGTCTGGCCGACGTGCCCGGCCTGGTAGTGAAGCGAGCCTATGAACGGTTGTTCCAGGCCAAGGCCACTGGGTTGGTCGGCCAGGTCGGCAGTGAGATCGATCCGGTGCTGCGCGCCGACGGCGCGTACTACCTGCCGGGCACCACGGTCGGCCTGACCGGGCTGGAGGCTGCCTATCAGCGACAGCTGATAGGCACCCCCACGACCGAGGTGGTGATCGTGAACTCGGCCGGCGCGCAGCAGCGTGTCCTCGCGCGGTGGCCGGGTGCTCCCGGCACACCGGTGCACACCACGATCAGCGCGTCGGTCCAGGATGCCGCGCTGACCGCCCTGGCCGGCGCGCCGAACTCCGCCGAGATCGTCGCGGTCCAGTCGACGACAGGCCAGGTTCTCGCGGTGGCCCAGCATCAGGGTTCCGGCGCGTTGCCCGCGGCGGGTCCGCTCAACGCGAAGCTGACACCGGGCATCGCGTTCACCATCGTGTCCGCGGCCGCGCTGCTGGCAACCGGGCTGAAGACATCCAGCCAGATTTCCTGCGAGAACTCCTTCAGCGTGGGCGGGCAGACGTTTACCAGCGACGGGACAGGCGAGCTGAAGCCGTTCAGCGCCGAGTTCGCCGACGGCTGCGGCACCGTGTTCGCGGGGCTATCGGAGCGACTCAACGCCAGCAAGCTCGCCAGCGTGGCGAAGGAGTTCGGGATCGGAGCGGACTGGTCGCAGTTGCAGGTGCCCGCCTTCTCCGGGTCTGTGCCTGCGCTCGGCGGCGAGGCGAACGTCGCCGCCGAGACGATCGGGCAGGGGAACGTGCAGATGAGCCCGTTGTCCATGGCCATGGTCGCGGCGGCAGTGGACTCGGGCTACTGGCACACGCCGCAATTCATCGAGGCTCCCGGCGACCCGGCTGACAACGCGGGCACCGCACTGGATCCCGGCACGCTGCCGGCGCTGCGCAGCCTCATGCTCGACGCGGTCCGCAGCGGCGCCGCCCATCCGGCCGACGTGCCAGGATCGCCTGTGTACGGCCAGGTCGGCCTGGTCAAGTCGGGGTCCGGCTGGACCAGCTGGTTCGTGGGCTTCCGCGGCACCGTCGCGTTCACCATCATCGAAACCGGCAAGACCGCCCAGCTATCCGCCGCGTCCCTCGCCGGAGCCTTCCTCTCCGCAATGGGCAGCTGACCCGCCCGTGCCGCCACGATAGACGGCAGACCTCCCGCATCGCCCCTGTCGCATCGCCCTTCCCGCATCGCCCCGCTCCCACGGCGCGCTTTCCACGGTGCCCGCTCCCGCAGTGCCCGCTCCCCGGCGCCAGCCAGGACCCGGCTGGCCGCCTGCTGGCAGTCTGGAATACAGTCCGTAACTTATGACTACTCTGTGTTATCAACATGTGACCCAAAGTTAGTCAGACGAAGCAACCGCCCAGGTAGTCACATGCGTCATTACAGATGACTGGGTTTCGCTTGGGGGGTTGCGCCCCAGTCAACGTGAAGGTCCGGGCCTCATCTCGGGGGAGACCCGGCCATAGACCGGCTCCGACCCTGCCGGTCGGCCCCTGCGGGCGCATCTCGGCCACCGCCAGCGCCCGCAGGGGCCACTTCATATTCCCGCCAAG
>JASHTQ010000356.1 GCA_030040475.1 Streptosporangiaceae bacterium | reverse complement strand
CCGCCCAAGCCGGGCGGCGAGCACGCCCGGATCATCCGCGAGACCCTGCACTACCTCCAGGCCAAGCAGCCCTTCATGGACTACCCCCGCGCCCTGGCCGAAGGCTGGCCGATCGCCACCGGCGTCATCGAAGGCGCCTGCCGCCACCTCGTCCAGGACCGGATGGGCATCACCGGCGCCCGCTGGGGCCTGCCCGGAGCCCAGGCCATCCTCTCGCTCCGCGCCCTCGACGCCAGCGGCGACCTGCCCGCCTACTGGGCCTGGCACATCCAGCAAGAACACCACCGCAACCACCTCAGCCGCTACGCCAGCGACCTCGGACTCGCCGCATGACACTCACTCCAAAAGAGCCACACCCCTGCTACATCCACGCCGGGGCGGCGACCTTCGTCCAGGTTGCCAGGCCCAAGCCCTCCCCGCTCACCCTCACAGCCGCCGCACCCGCGCCCGCGGTCACGGGACCGCCGACCGAGGAGGTTGACGCTTGCGACGAGACCGCGACCGGTCCCGCGCCGTGGCCGGGACCCGCCTCGCTGGATGACTTCTTCGGACCCGGAGCCGCCCAATGACGATGTCGAACCCGTTCACCGACCTGGGCCTGCCGACGGATCCCGGCCTGACCGACGAGCAGGTCCGCGCCGCCTGGCGGCAGATCGCCGCGGCCACCCATCCCGACCGGCCGGGCGGCGGGGATCCCGCCAGGTACGCCGCCGCGTCGGCCGCCTACGCCCAGTTGCGCACCGGGTGGGGCCGCAGCGAAGCCTGGGCCGATCTTGCCGATGCCGGCGGCGGTCCTGCCACCATGCCGCTGGCCACGGTCCCGGTCCTGCCCGGCATCGAGCCGCCGGCGGCGCACCCACTGCGCGTCCTTGCCTGGGTGGTGTACCTGCCGTCCCGGATCCGGCACGGCCGCCCGGTCCGGCTCGCGCTGCGCGCCGCCACCGCCGCGGCCCTCGCCCTGCTCGTGCTGCGCCTGATCCCGGGCCAGCCCGCCGCCCCAGCCGTGGTCACGATGCTGACCACGTGGTTCGTCCTCACCGCCCGCTCCGATCTGGCGCCGCCTCCCAAGCGGTGATGCCAGGCGGCGATCAGCCGCCGGCCTGCCTGGCTGCGCGTTCTACCGTGTCGCGGTAGTTCTCCCACCAGGCCTGGTCGCCTTCGGGGAGGTTGTCGTTGCCGTCCTGCAGGCCGGCAGCGCCGTCGATGAGCTCGCGGACGATGTCCGCGTGGCCGGCGTGGCGGTTGGTTTCCGCGATCACCCGGACCACGACATGGTGGAGCGTCACCTCGTTGCGGTCGGCGGGCCACCATGGGACGTGCCCGATCGCGTCTAGCGGCAGGGCAGACAGGGTGGCGTCGGAGTGCGCCCACGCCCGGCGGTACAGGGCGACGATCTGCTCGCGGGTCTCGTCGGCGGCGGCGAACATGTCGGCGTTGGGATTGTCGGGATCGAACTCCGGCAGCGGCTCGTGGGGGCGGCCGAACGTGTCGCCGAAGTAGCCGAACTCGACGAGGGCTACGTGCTTGATCAGGCCAAGCAGGTTGGTGCCCGTCGGCACCATCGGGCGGCGGATGTCGTACTCGGACAGGCCGGTTAGCTTCCACACCATGGCCTCGCGGGCATCGTGCAGGTAGCGGCGGAAATCTGCGTTCTGATCCAGTCCGGTCATGCTGCACAGTCTGCCGCAGGCAGGGCGCGCGGGGACGCTGACAGGCGGTGACAGGCGGCTGTGCGCGTTCTGACAGCGGGGACGGCTGCGGGCGGCCGAGCTGCTCGGCCGCTTCGATCTCAGCGACGCGGCCGCACGGCCGGCCAAGACCTACTCCGGCGGGATGCGCCGCCGGCTGGACCTGGCCGCGAGCCTGGTCGGCAGGCCGCAGGTGCTGTACCTGGACGAGCTCAAGGCGCAGACCGGCGGCCGGGTCCTCATCGTCGCGCCGGCCGATCCGGCCCGGACGGCCGGGGTCGCCGCGCTGCTGGCGGACCTGACCCGCGAGGAGGCGGTGATCGACGACGAGGCAGAGACGGTGACCGCGGCCGACGCAACGCTGCTGCCGCGCATCGTCCGCGTGCTCGATAACCGGGGCATCGAGATCGCCGAGTTCACCATGCGCAAGGCGAGCCTGGACGAGGTGTTCCTCACGCTGACCGGCCGCCTGCCGGAACCAGACGAAGTAAACCCGAACAGGAAACAGGAGAACCGCCGATGACCGCGATCACACCGCCGGCCCGCAGGCTCGGGCCACCTGGCGGGCTGCGTAACACCTTCACGCTGACCTGGCGCAGCGTGCTGAAGATCAGGACCAACATGGAGGACGTGCTCGGGCTCAGCCTGCAACCAGGACATCACCACCGGCGTCTTCGACCGGTTCCGCAGCCTGCCGATCGCGCGCTGGGCGCCGCCGGCCGACGCCGTGCTCGGCGACATGGTGCGCTATGTCGTCTCGATCGCGGTGACCATCGGCTTCGGCGCGGTCCTCGGGTTCCGGATCCAGACCCATCCGCTGGCCGCGCTCGGCGGCTGCCTGCTGCTGCATCTTCGTCGTCTTCGCGCCGCTGGCGGTTCGCGCCTACCGCCGCAGGACGTTACAGGAGCGGGGGCCTCGGCACGGCGCCTGCCCCGCCGGGCCGAGGCCACTTGATCAACTGCCCCAGAAATCACAGGTCATGCGGCGGCCGCCCGGGCCGGTCCGTAACACTGCCCGTGCCGGGCCTGCGACCGCGCTGGCGGCCAGCGCGACCGCCTCGTCGTGGGCCAGAGCGCGGCCGCGCTCGTAGGCAGCCGCGAAGGCGGCCTCGCCGAGTTGGCGGCGCGCGGCGTCCCTGGCCCGCGGAGCGTCGAGGCTGCCCTCGTCGAAGGCGCCCCGGAGGGAGTGGGCGGCGCCGAGCAGGGTGGCCGCGAGCACGGCGGCCTCCGCCGGGCCGTCGGGTTCGCGGAGCGCGGAGACGGCGATCGCGTCGACGGCGGAGGCCGACAGCACCGGGAGCACGCTGGCCGGCGGCAGCAGCGCGTCCGCGCATGCCGGATCGGTCACCGGCGCCAGCTCCACGAGCCACGCGGCGGCATCCAGGCTGCCGCAGGCCTCGGCGGCCAGCCGGGTCTTGCCCACTCCGCCGGGCCCGGTGAGCGTGACCAGGCGCGCGGCCGCCAGGTTCTTCCTTACCCCGGTCACGTCACGGTCGCGGCCGACGAAGCTGGTCAGGAGGTTCGGCACCCGGCCGGGACCGGTACGCGGACGAGATACCACGGCTCGTTCGGCAGAAAAAGAAGGATCGCTGGCGCGGGCCGCTGCCTGGGCTACGGCGGTCAGCCCCCTCCTCGCCCCTCAAGATCCGCAAGTAGACCTGTTCCAGCTGGTCAGAGGGGTCCACGCCGAGCTGGTCGGCGAGCGGCGAGCGGGCGTCGTGGTCGACGGCGAGCGCCTCGGCCTGGCGGCCTGCCGCTTCGAGCGCGCGCATGAGCAGGGCACGGGGGCGTTCGGCCAGCGGATCGGCGGACACCAGCGCGCGAAGCTCGCCGACCAGGCCCGCACCCGCGCCGAGGGCCAGGTCCGCCTCGATCCGGTCCGCCGGGGCGGCGGAGCGCAGCTCGGTCAGCGCGGCCGC
>JASHTQ010000355.1 GCA_030040475.1 Streptosporangiaceae bacterium | reverse complement strand
AAGGCGCCTCGGTGTCCGCCCTGGCCGCGAGCAGTGCCCGATACAGCGCCTGCACGTCCTCGACGTACCCGTCCGGGGTGCGCCAGCTCAGGTGCTGCACGTGCCACCCGTAGGCCTCGTAGCGGGCGCAGACGTCCTCGGACTTGGCGATGTTGGTGTTGTCCTCGATCGAGATGTAGTTGTCGTCGTAGAGGACGATGAGGTTGCCGAGCCGGTGGTGACCCGCGAGCGCGGCCACCTCGTGGCTGATGCCCTCCTCCATGTCGCCGTCGGAGACGAAGGCGTAGATGTAGTGGTCGAACGGGCTCCGGCCGGGCTCCGCGTCCGGGTCGAACAGGCCGCGCTCGCGCCGCGAGGCCATCGCCATGCCGACCGCGTTGCCGATGCCCTGGCCGAGCGGTCCAGTTGTGGTCTCCACGCCCGGGGTGAGGCCGTGCTCGGGGTGGCCCGGGGTGATGCTGCCCCAGGTGCGGTAGGCCTTCAGGTCATCAAGGGTCAGGCCGTACCCGGACAGGTACAGCTGGATGTACAGGGTGAGGCTGGAGTGCCCGCAGGACAGCACGAAGCGGTCCCTGCCCGGCCAGTTGGGGTCGGCGGGATCGTGCCTGAGCAAGCGCTGGTAGAGCAGGTAGGCCGCCGGGGCAAGGCTCATCGCCGTGCCGGGATGTCCCGAACCTGCCTTCTGGACCGCGTCCATGGCGAGAACCCGGATCAGGTCGACGGCGCGCTCGTCGGTCGCCGTCCAGTCAAGATTGGACTGAGTGCTCACATTTAATGAGCCTATCGGTCCAGCGGCTCCGGCTGCCTGCGGGGTCGGTGAGACTCGGCCGCCACCGCCCCGGGTGGCGCGGCGACGACCGGGCCGCGGTCGCGCAGCGCGAAGAACAGCCGCAGCACGGCGATCCAGACCAGCACGGAGCCGGTCACGTGCACCCAGACAAGCCCGGCGGGCAGGTGGGTGAAGTACTGGACGTAGCCGATCACGCCCTGCAGCGCGAGCGACCCGATCATGATCCACGCCGCCTTCAGCGTCCGGCGCGGCGCGCCCGACAGCCGCAGCCCGAGGACGAGCGCGAGCGCCAGGCCGCCCATCAGCCAGCCGACGTCGGCGTGCAGCTGGGTGATCCCTTCCAGCGGAAGCTTGTACCTCGGCGCGGCCGCGTTGCCGGCCAGCGGGCCCGTCCCGGTCACCACCGTGCCGGCCGCCATCATCGCGGCGGTGACCGCCACCAGGATCCCGGACAGCACCCGCAGGTCACGACGGACGAGGTCGCGCGGCGGCTGGGTGCCTTCGGTACAGCGGACGTGCAACGTGACCGCGGCGGCCACGATCGCGGTGGAAACCAGGAAGTGGATCGAGACCGCCGTCGGGTTGAGCTTGGTGAGCACGACGATCCCGCCGATCACCGCCTGCGCCACCACGCCGAGCGGCTGCGCCGCGCCCAGCCACACCAGGTCACGGCGCCGCGTCCCGCCGGGACGGAACCGCCAGGCCGCGATGAACACCAGGACCGTGACGATGACGAGCGGGAAGTTCAGCAGCCTGTTGCTGAACTCGATCCAGGTGTTGAGCAGGGTCTGCCCGGCGTTCTTGCTCGCGACGATGTCCGCGGCGCTGCACCTAGGCCAGTCGGGGCAGCCGAGTCCGGACGAGCTGAGCCTGACCGCGGCGCCTGTCGACATGATCGTCGTATCGGCGATGACCCCGGCCAGCGCGATCCGCCGCATCGACGTCGTCGTGGGCGAGAGCACCGCGGCGACCGGCCGCGTGGCCGCGACGCGGGAGAGAAGGGCGCGGGAACCGGCGGGCACGCCCCTTATGGTAGAGCGCCCGGCAGGCTAGGGTGGCGTCCCCCCGCGTCTAGTGCTGCGTCGCGCCCGCGCACGCGATCATCACCAAGCCGATGGCCAGCCACTCGAGCACGGTCAGGTGCTGGCCGAGCATGACGAGCCCGATCAGCGCCGCCACCGCCGGCTCCAGGCTCATCCACACGCCGAACAGCCGCGTCGGCATCCGCCGCAGCGCCTCAAGCTCCAGGCGGTAGGGAATGACCGAGGACAGTATCCCGACCGCCGCTCCCGTGGCGAGCACGGCGGGCCGGAACATCGCCCTGCCGCCGGCGAGGATCGCTGGCGGCGTGACGAGCACCGCGGCGACGACCATCGCGATGGCCAGGCCGGCAGATCCGGGGAAGCGGCGCCCGGTCGCCGAGCTGAGCACGATGTAGGCGGCCCAGCAGGCCCCCGCAAGGCCGGCGAACAGCACCCCGGTCAGGTCCAGGTGCCCGTGCCCGCCCTGGGTCAGCAGCGCCACCCCGGCCGCGGCCAGCACCACCCATCCGACGTCCCGCAGGTGCCGGGAGCCCGCCACCGCCACCGCCAGCGGGCCGAGGAACTCGATGGTGACCGCGATCCCCAAAGGAATCCGGGAGAATGCCTGATAAATAGAAAAATTCATAATCAAAAGCGATATACCGAACGAACCGGCGATCACGGCATCGGCAAGCGCCTTTCTTTCTGCCAGGCCGCGGACGGCACGCAAGAGCCCTCGCCCGGAGATGGCCGCCGTGGCCAGCGCCGCGATCCACAGCCGCAACCCGGTCACGGCGGTCGGCGGTATCTGCCCGAACAGCTTGTCGGCGAGCCCCGCCCCGAACTGGACGGACACGATCCCGGTCAGGATCATGACGGCCGGCAGCGCCACGCCGGACCGGGCTACCTCTGATTCAGTAATCCGAGTGTCGGCCTGGCCCGTTACTCCCACCTGAACGTCCGGGCGGCCGCGGCGATCGCCACCGCGGCCCAGATCGCCAGCGTGACCGCGTTGCCGACAGGGAACGCCGTGCCGTGCTGCAGGACGTTGCGCAACCCGGTGGACAGCGCGCCGGTCGGCAGCAGCTCGAGCACGGGCCGGGCCGAGGCGGGGAACTTGGTGAGCGGGAAGACCACGCCGCCCACGCCGAGCAGCACCACATAGATGAGGTTGGCGGCGGCGAGCGTGGCCTCGGCCCGCAGCGTGCCCGCCATCAGCAGGGCCAGCCCGCTGAACGCCGCCGTGCCGAGCAGGATCAGCAGCGGCGCCACCACGATCGCGGTCGCGGCGGCGTCCGGCCGCCAGCCGATGGCCAGCGCCACCACCAGGATCAGCGCGCCCTGCAGCAATTCCACCGCGACCACGGTGGCGGTCTTGGCGGCGATCAGCCCGCCGCGCGACAGGGGAGTGGCGCCGAGCCTCTTCAGCACGCCGTACCGCCGCTCGAACCCGGTGGCGATCGCCTGGCTGGTGAAGGCGGTCGACATCACCGCGAGCGCGATGATCCCGGGCGTCAGGAAATCCACCCGGCTCAGCCCCGCGCCGAAGCTCACCAGCGGTTCCAGGCTGAACGCGGCCAGCAGCAGCAACGGGATGACCAGCGTGAGCAGGAGCTGCTCCCCGTTGCGCAGCAGGGTGCGCGTCTCGAGCGCGGCCTGCGCCGCGATCATCCGCCGCACGGGCGCGGCGCCCGGCGCGGGGGCGAAGGAGGCCGGGGCGACCGACAGCTGCGTCAAGAGCGGAGTTCCTTCCCCGTCAGCTCGAGGAAGACGTCCTCCAGGGTCCGGTTCTCGATGCGCAGGCTGTTGGCGAGCACGCCACGCTCGGCGCACCACGCGGTCACCGCGGCGAGCAGCAGCGGGTCGACGGAGCCGTGTACCTCGATCACGTAATGCCCGTCCGGCGACTCCTTGGCGGCGCTGGCCGGGGGCAGCGCGGCCAGCAGGTTCTCGATATCCAGGCCAGGCTCGGCCCGGAACCTGAGCTGGCCGACGGTCCCGGTCAGCTGGCCGGGCGTGCCGGCCGCCACCAGCTGCCCGTGATCGATGATCGCGACGTGATCGCTGAGCCGTTCGGCCTCCTCCATGAAGTGCGTGGTCAGGATGACGCTCACGCCGTCCGCGCGCAGCTGCGTGATCAGGTCCCAGGTGGCGTGCCTGGCCTGCGGGTCCATGCCGGCCGTCGGCTCGTCGAGGAACACGAGCTCCGGCCGGCCGATGACCGCCGCGGCGAGCGAGAGCCGCTGCTGCTGTCCGCCGGAGAGCCGCTTGTACGCGGTACGCGCAACCGGGGCCAGGCCGACCAGCTCGAGCAGCCGCCCCGGGTCCAGGGGGTTCGCGTGGAACCTGCTGAGCAGCCTCAGGTAGTCGGCGGCGGGGACGCTCGGCGGGATGCCGCCCGACTGGAGCATGACCCCGACCCGCGGCCGCAGCGCGCGGGCGTCCCGCACCGGATCCATGCCGAGCACGCGCACCGTGCCCTGGTCGGGCCGGCGGTATCCCTCGCAGATCTCGACCGTGGTGGTCTTGCCCGCGCCATTCGGCCCGAGGATGGCGGTCACCGCGCCGCGGGCGGCGCTCAGCGTCAGCCCGTCCACCGCCGCCGTGGACCCGTACCGCTTGACGAGCCCGTCCACCTGCACGGCAGGCGCCGTCGGGTTCGTCCTCGTTTCCGGGTCCTTGCCGGTGCTCACGCACGCGAGTCTACGGTCCCATCCACCGCCGCGTGCGCCTCCGTCGTGGAACGGCGCCGCCGCGGCGATGTCACGACTGCCGCATCGGCCTAAACATCGCAGCTTCGTGATTCATATACCACCGGGGGGTATACCATGTGCGCTCTGAGACCGGGAGGTGAGCCAGATCCGAGCCATCTTGCACGCATTGTCCGTCACCGGGTCG
>JASHTQ010000354.1 GCA_030040475.1 Streptosporangiaceae bacterium | reverse complement strand
GAGGAGCTCATAGATTTACTCGAAGAAAGCCGGGTCGCGGACCACCACCTCATCCAGCCCGTCCAGTAGGAAGCACGCATAGCGGTGGGTGAGCATCCATTCGAAGGACTCCAGGCTGAGCGGCCTGGCCACCTCGGTGGTGAGGAAAGATGCGACGAGAGCCTTGAGCGTAGCGGCCGAAGCGGACGGAAGGTACTCGGGGATCAGGGGTAGCGGACGCAGCGCGCGCACGCCGGCGTTCTTGGCTGTGATGAACTCGGTGTAGAGCCTGGCGAACAAGGAGCGGAACAGCAGGCTCTTGCCGAACCCGGCCGGAGCGGTGACCAGATGCACCGGCGGGCCCTCCTCGAACGGCCGGAACTCTCGCGCCAAAGCGTCCAGGAGATCGTCACTGGATTTGTAACCACGGCTGGAGGTGAACGGCTGGGGGATCCGGTCACGCAGGTCTTGATTGCCGCGGTTGCGCAGGTCGCTGGCCGCCGTGCCGGTCGCCCGGCTCCGGTCCCATCGGAACGGCGCATCGAAGAAATTCGTCGGAATCTGCAGGCTGACCCCGAACTCCCGGAACGCCTGACGCCGGAATTCCGCCGACAGGCCCTCCGTGCTTTCCAGCAGGAAGTACTTCTTGCCCGAGGTCCGGTCCTGCTCTTCGAACCGGCGCAGGTACGCGTCTTCCCGCAGCCGCAACTGCTCGCGGCTGACGCTCTCTGGAACCCAGACCAGGGTCTGGTCACTGTCGTCGCCCAATCCCGCGCGGGTGGCGGATAGCAGGATCGTGTCGCGTCTGGTGACGAGCCAGCCTTCGGCGGTCAGGAAAGCAGCCGCGTCCTCGATAAGCGTCATGGTCTCTCCATAAGGAAGCGGTAGTCGTTCCAGTCCTCGGCATTGCCGAGGACCGTAAGCTCCGCGACGGCCCTGCTCACGGCGACGTAATGATTCGTCGCCGAATCGGCGGCAGCGCACTCGTGGGCAGGTCCGGTGACCAGCAGCACGGCGGGGGCCTCGCAGCCGCGAAACTCGCGTGCCGACAGCAGGGTCACGCCGGGGTCTCCCGGCCTGTGGGCCACGCGCACATGGCCTGCGGCGAGGACTTTGCGCAGCTCGGCAGTGTCCCGCGCGCAGGTCAGTATCGCGAGTTCGGCAGGTTCCAACGCCGCGAGCATCCTCTTGACCATGGAGGCGAACTGCGCGCTGAACGCTTTACGCTCGCGATCGGCCTCAAGGAAACGCACCGGCGGCCCGGAGGCACCCGTGTGCGGGGCGAGCGAACCGCTCAGCCGGGCGGTTAGCTTGGCGATAGGCAGGGAATTCCGGCAATTCTGGGTGAGCCAGAAGGTCTCCGGTGAGCCGGGCGACCGCCACATGCCAGTGGAATCCCGCTGGTAAGGGTCGCCGTACAGCTGGCATGAGGATGGACACAGGGCGCAGATCGCCTCAAGGAGATCATCGTCATAGCTCTGCGCCTCGTCGATGATCACCGTATCGACGACCGGGCCGCCGTCCGCGGCTTCCAGGAAGCCCTCCCACAGCGCCGACGGCGGGTCACGCCCCGTCAGCTTGCGGACGACCTCCGCGGGAGTTCCCAGGATGATATTGGGGTGCCGCAGTGAGGACTGCTTCAGCAGCGAACCGTGCAGGTAGCGCTGATCAGCGATGAACACCACCCGCATCCCGGAGCCAGCGAGCTGGGCGGCACGGCGCGACGCGATGATTGTCTTGCCAGTTCCCGCCGCGCCCAGCACGCACACCGACTTGCCCGGGGCGGTCGCCTCGATGACCTCAAGCTGCTCGGTTGTGAACTGGATCTGCCGCTCGGTGAGCTGCCTCACGTCGATCAGCGCGACGTCCACGGAGTACCGGTCACCCGCAATCACCGCACCGCTAGGGGCGAGGGCCGACAAGACCAGGTCGAACTGGTCCGCGGACATGCCCCTCCTTGCCGCGGTGAACCAGTGCGCGCAGACCCTCCGCACCGCCGCGCGGAGATCGGCAACGTCCGTCCCGTTGACGACGATTGCAGAGGGCGCCTCGGGCCCGAGGCTACCGTCCGGGGCTCCATCGGTGAACACCACCGCGTGCCCGAAAGGGATGCCACGGAGCCCTGTTCGGTCGACGACATAGTCCCTGAGGTCATACCGGTTCTGCAGCGCCTGGGCGAACGGGCTTCGGTCCATCGGCGTGCGCTTGCTGTCCGGAAAGGTGAACCAGCGGCCGTGCTCGACTTCGTATCGGCCCCCTTTGGCTTCGAGCACGATGAGACCATGGCTCTGATGGGCCAGGATGAAGTCCGCTTCGCCGTTACGGGGCGGATGCCTGCCGTGCGCAGGCGCGACGAAGTGCAGCCCGTGTATCACGACCCAGTCGTCGCCGAGCTTCTTCAGCCCGTCGAACACGCGCCGCTCCGAGGCCGGGACGCCAGCCCTCAGGGTATTCGGATAGAAGCGCGCCAACGTTACCACCCGGTCCCTGGCGCCCTGCCGCGACGATAAAGGCCAGCTAACGCCCGCCCGGCACCATGTACTCTCCCCTGCACCAGCCCCTCCAGGAGAATGGGATACCCATAGCCACGACTCACTCGTATGCCATGTTAAGCCCAAGAGCCATGGTTTGTAGCATTCTGGTGAATCATTGCACGATCGCAAAGAAGCCAGGCTGGCGCCACGGCGGCGACAAGCCGAATAAGCTGATTTTGCGCCCCAGATGACTGCGCGTCACCCGGTCTGGTGCTGCCTTAGGTGAACCGCGCGGCGGGCAGCTTCGTTATCGCAGGCATGGACGCGGCGGAACTGCCGGCGCCGCCTAACGGTAGTTTGTTGACTCTGGAGCGCATTCGGGGTATGCCCGAGGGTAGTGTCGTGTTGTGCTGTGGGGTGCGTGATGACGGCGCGTCGGCCCTGTCCTGCGGCGCCGGGCCCGCTGGAGGGGTATGCGGCCCGGTTTGATGACCTGTTCGGCCGTGTTGCGCAGCGGCGGGGGTTCCGGGAGTACGTGGCGGGCCTGCTTTCGCCGCGGGACCGGAACAAGACGCTGACCGCGCTGGCCGGTGCCGAGCCGGTGGCCGGGGCGCAGCACGCGGCGGTGCAGCGGCTGCAGTTCTTCTTGTCCGAGTCGCGGTGGGACGCTGACCAGGTGAATTCCCGGCGGCTGGAGCTGCTGCTCGCGGATCCGGCGACGGCGCCGCATGGCGGCGGGGTGCTGGTGATCGATGACAGCGGGGACCGCAAGGACGGGACCAAGACCGCGCATGTGGGCCATCAGTGGCTGGGCCGGTACGGCAAGACCGACAACGGGGTGGTCACCGTGACCACGGTGTGGGCTGATGAGCGGCTGTATTACCCGGTGCACGCGGTGCCGTACACCCCGGCCCGGCACTTCGCGAAGGGCAAGAACGATCCGGGGTTCCGGAGCAAGCTGGCGATCGGCGCGGACCTGGCGGTGCGAGCCAGGGATGCGGGGTTCGCGTTCCGCGCGGTAGCTGCCGACAGCGCCTACGGGGATCAGGACGGGTTCCGCGCCGAGCTGTCCGAGGCCGGGCTGCCGTTCGTGATGGCGCTCAAGCCGCGCCGGGGGACCTGGGCCTACGGCCCGGACGCGCACACCCCGGTGGACGCGGCCCGCGCGCTGGCCTGGGACGGGCCGGAGGATCCCGGCGACTGGACCCCGGTGACCCGCACGTTCCGCGACGGGCGCACCGAGACCTGGTGGGCCGCCGACGCGACGCTGGGCTGGTGGGGACCGGACGGCGCCCGGCGCCTGGTGGTGGCCACCGCCGGCCCGGGCACCCTGCCGGACAAGGCCACCTGGTACCTGGTCACCAACCTGCCCCGGCCCGGCGGCCCGCGCGAGGCAGACAGCCCGCACCCGGCCGCCAGCCTGGCCGAGGTCACGCGGATCTACGGGATCCGGCACTGGATCGAGCAGAGCTACAAGCAGGTCAAGGACGAGCTGGGCTGGG
>JASHTQ010000353.1 GCA_030040475.1 Streptosporangiaceae bacterium | reverse complement strand
AGCGCAACCGTGGACCAGGACTTGCCCCGGATAGTCCTAGGCGGGAGAGAGTGACAGTAATGTTCGACCCGGATCTATTTGCCGACCAGTCGCATACCAGCCTGGAAGAGCTGACGAAGTGGGTCCGCGATATCGCGTTGCTGACCAAGCCCGACCACGTGGTGTGGTGCGACGGCTCGCAGGAGGAGTGGGACCAGCTGACCGGCCTGCTGGTCGAGAATGGCACCTTCACCCGACTGAACCCGGCGCTGCGGCCGAACAGCTTCTACTGCGCGTCGGACCCCAGCGACGTGGCCCGGGTCGAGGACCGCACGTTCATCTGCTCCCAGCGGGAATCCGACGCCGGCCCCACCAACAACTGGATTGAGCCCGGCAAGATGCGCGAGACGTTCGCGGAGATCTTCGACGGCTGCATGCGCGGCCGCACGATGTACGTGATCCCGTTCAGCATGGGGCCGATCGGCAGCGAGATCTCCGAACTCGGGGTCGAGGTCACCGACTCGCCGTACGTGGTCGTGTCGATGCGGACGATGACCAGGATGGGCACGCCCGCGCTGCGCGCGATCGAGGAGGCCGGGACGTTCGTCCAGTGCGTCCACTCGGTCGGCGCGCCGCTCGAGCACGGCGAGGCGGACGTGCCGTGGCCGTGCAACTCGGTCAAGTACATCTCGCACTTCCCCGAGACCAGGGAGATCTGGTCGTACGGCTCCGGGTACGGCGGGAACGCGCTGCTCGGCAAGAAGTGCTACGCGCTGCGGATCGCCTCGGTGATGGCGCGCGACGAGGGCTGGCTGGCCGAGCACATGCTCATCGTCAAGATCACTCCCCCATCCGGGTCGCCGCGGTATGTGGCGGCTGCGTTCCCGTCCGCGTGCGGCAAGACCAACCTGGCGATGCTGCAGCCGACGATCCCCGGCTGGAAGGTCGAGACCGTCGGCGACGACATCGCCTGGATGCGGTTCGGCCAGGACGGCAGGCTGTACGCGATCAACCCCGAGGCCGGGTTCTTCGGCGTCGCCCCGGGCACCGGCATGAAGACCAACGCCAACGCGGTCGCGGCGATGGCGTCCAACAGCATCTTCACCAACGTCGCGCTGACCGACGACGGCGACGTGTGGTGGGAGGGCCTGACCGACGAGCCGCCCGCGCACCTGACCGACTGGAAGGGCCGGGACTGGGCGCCGGGCTCGCCGGAGCCGGCGGCGCACCCCAACTCCCGGTTCACCACCCCGGCCGGGCAGTGCCCGACGATCGCGCCGGAGTGGGAGGACCCGGCGGGGGTGCCGATCTCCGCCATCTTGTTCGGCGGCAGGCGGGCGTCGACCGTGCCGCTGGTCATCGAGTCCTTCGACTGGGACCACGGCGTGTTCCTTGGCGCCAACGTCGCCTCGGAGAAGACCGCCGCGGCCGAGGGCGCGCTCGGCGAACTGCGGCACGACCCGTTCGCGATGCTGCCGTTCTGCGGCTACAACATGGGCGACTACTTCGGGCACTGGCTGGCGGTCGGCGCCACCGCGTCAGACCCGGCCAAGCTGCCCCGGCTGTTCTACGTGAACTGGTTCCGGAAGAACGCCGACGGCAAGTTCGTCTGGCCCGGCTTCGGCGAGAACATCCGGGTGCTGAAATGGATCATCGAGCGGCTTGACGGCGACGC
Organism: Streptosporangiaceae bacterium; assembly: GCA_030040475.1. The sequence goes on along the minus strand of JASHTQ010000353.1, from coordinate 2,707 downwards.
GGCGGCGGAGCGGACGGCGATCGGCTGCCTCCCCGCGCCCGGCGCCCTAGACCTCGACGGCCTGGACATCGCCCCGGCCGACCTGGACCTGCTGCTGACCGTCGACGTCCCCGCCTGGCGGGCGGAGGCGGAGCAGATGCCCGGGTTCTTCCGCACGTTCGGCTCGCACCTGCCGGCCAGGCTCTGGGAGGAGCACGCCGAACTGGTGCAGCGCCTGAACGATTAGCTCGTTTTGAGGCCCGGCTCCTCGGTTGCTCGGGCCTAGGCTTGCCCGGTTGCCCGGTTGCCCGGCCTAGGCTTGCTCGGCGGCCTGGTGCAGGCGCTTCCTTGCCTGCTCGTACAGGCCGGCCGGGAGCGGGCCGCGGTCGGCGAAGGCCAGGTTGGCGCGCAGGTGGCCGACCTTGGACGTGCCGACGATGGTGCTGGACAGCCCGCGATGGCTGAGCGTGTACCGCAGCACGAATTCCATCGGGCTCATCCCGCCGAGCAGGTCGTTGAGGTGGGCGGCCTGCCAGCGGCGCTGGGCTTCGCCCTGGGCGAGCCCGATGGGCTCACGCCGCCAGCCCTTGTCGGAGGCCGGGGCGCCGCGGGCTGCGCCGCCGCGGATGAGCGTGCCGGCCCCGGCGGCAGCCGCGGCCGAGATGAGGTCCTCGTGTTCGGGCTGGAGGGCCGAGTAGGGGATCTGGAAGACGTCGAAGACGCCCATCGCGATGTGGTCGGGCAGGTTGGGCAGCTCTCCCGACATGCCGATGAAGCGGACCTTGCCCTCCTCCCGCAGCGACTGCAGCGTCTGCACGGTGTCGTCGGCCTCCAGCCGGGCCCGGCTAGGCGACATGTGCACCTGCAGCAGGTCCAGCCGATCCGTGCGCAGCCTGCGCAGGCTCTGCTCGGTCCCGGCCCTGATGTTGTCCGCGCGGTAGTTGTGCGCCCGGCCGCCGATGATGCGCCTGCTCCGCAGGATCTGCCGGTCTTTGAGGGTGTACCTGCTGCCCTGCGGGCAGCCGCACTTGGAGGCGAGGAAGTACTCGTCCCGGCGGTTGGCCAGGTAGCGGCCGATGAGTTCCTCGCTGCGGCCGTAGTCGATCGAGGTGTCGATGAGGTTGATGCCGCCGTCGAGGACCGCGTGCAGCAGCCTGCCCGCCTCGTCATCGGGGACCCCCGCTCCCCCGAACGTCTCGCCCAGTTCCATCGCCCCGTACCCGAGGACGGCCACCTGGAATCCGGTGCGTCCGAGCGGGCGTGTCGCGATCGTCATGACCGTACGCTACCGGTGGCCCGCGCCGTCCCGCCGCGGCTCGCTGTTCCTGTGGCTAAAGCGCGTTGTTCTCGGATCTGGCGCTTGATCCTGGCCAGCATCGCGGCCATGCCGCGCAGCCGCAGCGGGCTCACCAGATCCTGCAGGCCGAGCTGGCTGGTGAACTCGCCGGGCGTGGCGAGCACCTCGTCCGCGGGGAGCCCGTCAAGGCCGGCGTGCAGGATGCCGGCGAAGCCGCGGGTCGTCGGGGCCTCGGGCGGCGCGTCGAAGAACAGGTGGACGGTCTCGTCCGGTCCCACCTCCACGGCGAGGAACAGCGGCGACTGGCACTCGGGCACGGGCTCGAGCAGGTCGTGGTCGGCGGCGTAGCGGCCGGGCAAGGCCGGCAGCTCCTCGGAGAACTCCAGCAGGAGCTGCAGCCGTTCCCTGCCCGGGATCGCGTTGAAGTCGTCGGCTATCTCCTGCAGCCGGGGGTTGAGCGTGCCCTTCGTCACGGGCCGACCGTCACGGGTTGGCTCGTCACGGGTTTGCACCGCGGTTGATCGGAACCCGGACGCTGTTGCCCCACTCCGTCCACGACCCGTCGTAGTTGCGTACGTGCGGGAAGCCGAGCAGGTGCTGCAGCACGAACCAGGTGTGGCTGGACCGCTCGCCGATGCGGCAGTAGACCACCACGTCGTCGTTCTCGGCGAGGCCGGCCTCGCCGAGGTAGATCGCCTCGAGTTCGGCGCGGGACCGGAAGGTGGCGTCTTCCGCGGCCGCCCGGGCCCACGGCACGCTCCTGGCGCCGGGGATGTGCCCGCCGCGCAGCGCGCCCTCCTGCGGGTAGTCGGGCATGTGCAGCAGCTCGCCGCTGTACTCGCCGGGCGAGCGGACATCGATCATCGGCTGGCCGAGGTGGCCGACGACCTGGTCCTTGAACGCGCGGATCTGCGTGTCGTCGCGTTCGACCACGGGATAGTCGGTTTCGGGCCGCTTCGGGTCCACGGAGGTCAGCTCGCGGCCCTCGGCGATCCACTTGGCCCGGCCGCCGTCCATCAGGCGCACGTCGGGGTGGCCGAACAGGGAGCAGACCCACAACGCGTACGCCGCCCACCAGTTGTTCTTGTCACCGTACAGGACCAGCGTGGTGTCGCGGGAGATGCCCTTTTCCGACATCAGCTTGGCAAAGCCCACGCCGTCGACGTAGTCGCGGGTGACAGGGTCGTTGAGCTCGGTGTGCCAGTCGAGCTTGACCGCGCCCGGGATGTGGCCGGTCTCGTACAGCAGCACGTCCTCGTCGGATTCGGCCACCACGAGGCCTGGGTCATCGAGATGCTCGGCCACCCACTCGGTCGACACGATCATCCGCGGGTGCGCATACTCCTGGAACTTGGCGGCTGAATCATAGGGCAGCGTCACGGTTAGACCCCTCCTGGATTGATTGTTACCCGCATCACACTAACGCTACGG
>JASHTQ010000029.1 GCA_030040475.1 Streptosporangiaceae bacterium | reverse complement strand
CGGCTGCCAGCCCCAGCCAAACCGATGACGATCGCCGACTTATTCGGCGCTGGGGTGCTCCATGAAGGAGTTGAACCCCTTGAAGATCTCCTCGTTGATGGCGAAGATCATGCCGAATATGAATAGCGCGAAAATCGGTGCGATGGTCAGCCACACCAGCCACCCCCGGCCCTCCCGTTGCCGGGCGGCTATCCACCTCTTGACTGGCGGCAGCCGGAGAGTCAGCAGGAACAGGCTGCACGCGCAGTACTGGTAGAGCCGCTGGTGGAAGATGGGGTCACCGTCACCGGGGTTGCCCGAGCCGTTGTGGGTGGCCCCGTTTTGGAACCCGAGTCCTTCCAGCAGGGCCAAGTGGAGGAACAGCAGCCCCCAGATGACATATGTGATCCGCTGCAGCGGCTTCCAGTACCTGCCGAGCTTGCGCTGCGCCCAGTGGTTGCCGGTGATCAGGACCGGGATCACCAGCAACACCATCATGAATCCCATGAGCTCGAACGCGTGCCCGGCCACGACGCCGAGGAAGCCGAACCCGAAATTGTCGGTCAGGCCGGCGGCGATCGCGTCGCCGATGGCGCAGCACGCCATCATGATCCCGTACCACCGGCGCAGCGGGACGAACCAGCGCTGCCCGGTGAGCGTGACCAGTGGCGTGACGAGCAGGCACACAAACAGGCACAGCTCAGCCCCGGTCCCCAGCGTGTCGTCGACCGACCCGCCGAAGGTGTTCTTGTTCATCGTGAAGAACGCGGGCGCCATGAAGAACAGCGGGGCCGTCGCGGGGGCACCCAGCAGGACCAGCGCGACCGCCTTCCGCTTGATCCGGGAGCCGCCGAACTTGAAATCCTTGTCCATCCATTCGTCGACACGGCTCTTATCCGGCCGTCGCCGCGGCTGGTGGTCGTCCGCCGGCGCCTCTTCCTGCTGCCAGGTCTCTACGGCGTCGTAAGCGTGCAGGTCCAACTGATGGGTGTCCGGGCCGCCATACGCGGCTGTCGGTGGAGCCGGTGAATAGGGGGCGTGCGGCTCCCTCGTGGTAGCCATCGTGCGGATTCTCCTTCCACAGATCTTGGCTCGCTCCCACTTGGCTTAGCCCTCGGCTGGTACCGGCTGACCGGCTATGATGCCAGCCGACAGGCTATTTGTGCGGTTTGTCCGCCTCCGTTCGCTACCCCGGTGCGCTGTTCGCGGCGTGACGGCCCGGCTTGTGTGCCCTTTGCGCCGCGGCCTGCCGCTCCAGGAACTGCTGGTCGGTTCCTACGCTGGGTCCCGTCTCGCCTGCTCCGCTTTCCCGGAATACGAAGAACGAGAATCCGTGCAGCGCGACCTCCGTGGCGCCACTGCCGACGGCGAACAAGAACAGCGCCGCCGTGGCAATGGCGGCAATGCGGATGGCCCTGAGCTGGCGAGGCTGGTCCTTCGCCCTGCCCGCCGACCTGCTCCCTGGCCTGGCCTGCGGCCTGGTGCCCGGCCTGGCCTGCGGCCTGGTGCCCGGCCTGGTGCCCGGCCTGGTCGCGGGGTCGGCGGCCGGGCGGGCCACGGGTCGTGCCGCCGGCCCGGTGGCAGGCTCAGGAGTCGGCCTGGTGACCGGCGATGCGGCTGGTTCGGCGGCGGGCCGGGTGACCGGCGATGCGGCTGGCTCGGCGGCGGGCCGGGTGACCGGGTGGGCGGCTGGTTCGGCGGCCGGCTCGATGACCGGCTGGACGGTCGGCCACGCCGCGGGCGGTGTATCGGTAAGCAGGTTCTCCGTGACGTACGAGGCCACCTTGCCCAGGTCGGTCGAGAGCTTCAGGACGGCCGCCGCCCGAATCTCGGCGGCCTGGAGTTCGGCGGCCGCTACCGTGGCCGCGGCGTGATCCGAGGCCCGCCGCATCGTCTCGGCGGCCTCCTGTTTCGCTTCGGCCAGCGACGTGGCCGCATGGTCGCGCGCCTCGTACCTTATCTCGGCGGCTTGCTCGTTGGCCTCGGTCAGGATCCAGCTGGCCAGCTGTACCGAGCCGGCATCCCAGACGTGGCCGGGCTCGGGCTGGCCCATGACTTCGGCCGGCCTTGCCCGAAGCGCGGGCATAGGACCCGTAGGCCCGCCCGGCCGGCGGGCGACGACCCCTGTCGGCCTCGCCTGAAGCGCGGGCATAGGACCTGTAGGTCCGCCCGGCCGGCGGGCGACGTCCGCCCGCATCGGCAATGCCGGTGCGGTGTCCGAGGGCGGCCGCCGCGGGCCGCGGCCGGCGGCAGGCGGCAGCGGTTCCCGTCGTGCGGCGTATCCGCTGCCGCCGGGCCAGCCGGGTCCGTGGTCACCAGGCGCCTGCGCCGCGGCGTCGGACCAGGGCGGGGATTCGGATTCGGGCCAGCTTGGGTAGCTATCCGCCCGCAGGTCGGCTTCGGCGGCGGCCCAGCGCGGATCCGGCCGCCCGGGCCAACTGGGATGATCGGGGTGCAGGGCATAGGGACCAGGACGCCCGGGCCAGCTGGGATAGTCGTCCACGTGCGGGGTGAATCCAACGTTCCCAGAAGGCCCCGTGTCCTGGGGGAATCCTGCGTCCCGGTACGGCTCGGGACCGCGGTACGGCTCGGGGGCCCGGTACGGCTCGGCATCCCGGTACGGCCCTGGACCCGGGTACGGCTCGGCATCCCGGTAGGGCTCGGCATCCCGGTAGGGCTCGGCATCCCGGTAGGGCTCGGGACCCGGGTACGGCCCTGGACCCGGGTACGGCCCTGGACCCGGGTACGGCCCTGGACCCGGGTACGGCCCTGGACCCGGGTACGGCCCTGGACCCGGGTACGGCCCTGGACCCCGGTACGGCTCGGGGCCCGGGTACGGCCCTGGACCCCGGTAGGGCTCGGCGTCCTGGTACGGCTCGGGGCCCGGGTACGGCCCTGGACCCCGGTAGGGCTCGGCGTCCTGGTACGGCTCGGGACCGGGGTACGGCTCGGGACCCCGGTAGGACCCAGGACCCGGGTGCGGTTCGGGGTCCCGGTACGGTCGCGCGGCCTGGGGGAACCCAGGGTCCCTGTACGGTTCGGGGTCCCGGTAGGGACCCGCGTCCCTGGGAAGTGGGGCGCCCCAAAGGGGTCCGTCGGCGGGCCAGGATGGGTTGGGAGGAGCTATCCAGTGGTCGTTGCCGGTCCAGGAATCGTCGGCGCCGACGGGTCTCTCCGGTGCGCCGGCGTACGGAGTGCCCCTTCTGCCGCCGGCCCGGCGGTGACGACCGTAGCTGACCGTCAGCACGCCCGCGACGGCCATCAGTGCCGTCGCGGCGACAAGCTCCGCAACGACCAGCGAACCTGATGTCCGTGCACTGACCGCATGCGGCCCGGAAGGCTCAGCCGACGCCGATGCCGCTTCCCTCGCCGTGGCGGCGGGAGGCGGCCCGGACTGAACCTCCAAGGCGGTCGCGCCCGGGGGCAGCCGCGGGATCGAGCCTGGCTCGGTAACCCGTGGGGCTTGTGGCGTTCCGCTGACCGCCCGAAGCCGACGCTGGTTCAAGGCGAGGATCTCGGCATCACGGCAGCCGTCGTTGGCCCACATCGCGGTCGCGAGGAACCGGGCAGCCGCGGCCGTGCCTGCGGTCGCGGCGGCCCGCAAATAATCCCCCGGCGTCTTGCGGTAACCGTTGCCAGCGTTCATCGTCTTCCGTCTCCAGCATTCGGGAACGGTGTGGGCGAGCCACGAGTTATGTCGATAACGTCGTCCCTGGCGGAAACCGTCAGGTCCTCTTCGATATCTGATGATGACAGCCAAGACGTGATCACGGGGGAGTTTCTGAAAATAACGCTGGCCGGTTTTACTGTGCACAAGGCGTCATACCTAGCGCTCGAGGAGGGGCGAAAGGGATCCGTGTAATTTGATGGACACGGCGCCCGGGTCCCGGATCTCCTGATCGGGAGACCATCGGCACCGTACTAGCTCCGCTGCCTCGGCTCGGTTCTAGCCTACGCCCGCCTGAGCAGGACCTGGGCGGGAAAATCGCTGTCATCATCGAGACGGAGACCCCTCGCCGGATCCGGCGGCGCGGACGCGCCGTCACGGTGTTGGTCCCTTGTCGGCCGATTGACTACCGTGCGTATCTCGGAAAGGTTAAAGTTGAAATCAGCGTGGCTGCCGGACAGGCAGGTAGGCATCGGGCGAGCCGACGCCCTATAGCATCAACGTGCGCCACCGTCCGTTCCGTAATAGATATTTAAGATTTAATTGCAGGGTGAGCTGCGGTCGCTGCGCCGGATACGCAAGCGGGTGCCGGACGAGCCGACGCCCTATGGCATCAACGTGCGCCACCGTCCGTTCCGTAATAGATATTTAAGATTTCTCGCAGCGAGCCGCGGCACCTGGTGCCGCAGCAAGCAACGGTTGCCTCGCCGGGCGCTGCGGCAGCCGTCCGGGTGATTCCCTTCGCCGCCTGATCCGGACCTGTTTTCATTATCGTGGGTCGTTGCTGCCCTTATAGGGGAGGTTTTGACCCACGATCCGGCCGGCGGCGGATGGCGGGGGCGGGTGCGGCAGGTGAGATGCGGCGGTTGCGGCAGGTGCGATCCGCGGGGCGAACGTGTCCGGCCGCGGCACCTAGGTACGCCGCACCGGCTGGGTCGGGCCGCGGTGGGTCGGCAAGGCCTAAGGCACGAACACGAGCCTGCCGACGACGTCGCCCTCGGCCAGCCGCGCCAGCCCCTCGGCGACGTCGGCGAGCCTGAGCCGCTCGCTGACCAGCGGCCGGATCAGGCCGTCCGCGACCAGCCGGCTGAGCTGGGCGTGCGCGTCCTTGAGGGATTGGGGGTCCTTGGTCGCGTATAGGCCCCAGTGCAGGCCGACGATCGAGTAGTTCTTGATCAGTGCGTGGTTCAGCGTGGCGGTGGGGATCTGCCCGCTGGCGAAGCCGATGATCAGGATCCGGCCCTCGAACGCGATGCACTTGGTGGACCTGGCGTAGGTCTCGCCGCCGACCGGGTCGTAGATGACGTCGGCGCCGCGCCCGCCGGTGACCTCCTTGACCACCTCGACGAAGTCCTGCTCGCGGCGGTCGATCACCACGTCCGCGCCGAGGGCGCGGGCCGCCTCGGCCTTGCGCTGGCCGCCGACCACGCCGATGACGTGGGCGCCGGCCGCCTTGCCGAGCTGGACGGCCCCGCTGCCGACCCCGCCCGCGGCTGCGTGCACGAGCAGCGTCTCGCCCGCCTTGAGCTGCGCCCTACGGTGCAGCCCGAACCACCCCGTCTGGTACGTGATGAAGAACGCCGCCGCCTCGGCGTCGTCCAGGCCCGCCGGCGCGGGCAAGATCCCGTCCGCCCGCATGACCGCGAGCTCGCCGTAGCCCCCGGTGGGCTGCACAGACCCGCCGATGACCCGGTCCCCGACGCCGAACCCGGTCACTCCCGGCCCCACCGCGACGATCTCCCCGCACAGCTCGATCCCCGGCGTGAACGGCAGCTCCGGGCGCACCTGGTAGAGCCCGCGGCACATCAGCACGTCGGGAAAGTTGGCCGCCGCCGCCCGCACCCTCACTAGCACCTGCCCCGGCCCGGCCGTCGGCTCCGGAACCTCGTTAAGCGCCAGCACGTCAAGCGGCTCGCCCAGCTCGGTAACCTGCCACGCCTTCATGAGGCGGCCTCCACCTCTTCGATCTTCTGCTGCATGCGGTTCATGCCGCGCAGCCACCTGTCGGGGTCGCTGGCGCGGAACCGGTAGTAGTCGCCGACCTGCGGGTGCGGCAGGATGAGGAACCGGCCCGCGGCGATGCCCTCGTAGAGCGCGTCGCCGACCTGCTCGGGCTCGATCGCCTCGTCGGCGAGCACGACCTGACCGGCCCGGCCGGAAGAGGCGAGCATGGCGGTGCGCACCCCCTGCGGGCAGATGCAGTGCACGATCAGCCCGCGGTGCCCGTAGGTCGCGGCGAGCCACTCCGCGTACGCCTCGGCCGCGTGCTTGGTGACCGAGTACGGCGCGGCGCCCAGCATGGTGAGCAGCCCGGCCGCCGACGCGGTCACGACGAACCTGCCGCTGCCGCGCGCCAGCCAGGCCGGCAGCAGTTCCCGCGACGCCCGCACGTGCGCGAGCACGTTGACCTCCCAGGACCGCTGCCAGGCCTCTTCCGGGGCGTCCGGCCCGGTCCCCGTCGCGACCCCGGCGTTGGAGCAGTAGATGTCGATCTCGCCGAGGTGCCCGCGGGCGGCCGCGATCAGGTCGTGCACGCCCTGCTCGGTCGCGGCGTCGCCAGGGACGGCGAAGCCGCCGGTCTGCTGCGCCACCTCGGCGGCCGCGCCGGCATCCAGGTCGTTGATCACCACCCGCGCTCCCGCCGCCGCGAGCCTGTGCGCCAGCGCGCGTCCGATGCCCGCGCCGGCCCCGGTCACGACGACTCCCGACCCCGCGACCCCATCGCCGACCGTCACGTTCGCACCTCCGAGTCTGGCCCTTCAGCCGTCAGCCTCTCGCAGGTTATCGCGCCAGGGCGGCCCGCCCCAGTGCTGATCAGCGTGCCCGGGCGGCCCGCCCCTTGCCGATCAGCGCGCTCGCGGTCGCGATCAGCTGGTCCACCCCGACCGGCTTGGTCAAGAACTCATCCGCGCGACGCTTCAGCGCGATGACGGTCTCGTCCGCGCAGATGTGCGCCGTCACCACCGCGACCGGCAGCGAGGGATCCACCCGCCGCAGCGCGTCAACGAGTTCCAGCCCGCTCATCCCCGGCATGTCCAGGTCGGTCATCACCAGGTCCCACCGTTCCGCCGCGGCCATCCGCAGCGCCGCCGCCGGGTCCGCCGTATGCGTGACGTCAAACCGCCCCCGCCTGCCGAGCACGTGGATGGCGTACAGCGCCGCCTCGGGATCATCCTCCACCACAAGAATCCGCCCCGCCGCTTCACCGACCGGCCCCGTCAACTCCCCGCCCAACTCCGCCGCTTCGCCGCCCAGCCCCGCGGGCTCGCAGACCGGCTCCGCGGGCTCGCGGACCAGCTCGGCGGGCTCGCAGACCAGCTCGGCGGGCTCGCGGACTAGCTCCTGCTCACCGGGCTGCCCCGCCGATTCATCCCGACTTACATCGCTCATGACCCAAGTTTGCACTCATACCCCATTCGCCCCAGTTACTCCACTGGTTGCATCCCGGTTGCGGCTCTCAGGCGCGGCCAACGATGTCGAAGTGCCCTCGGCCCCGTTCTTCGGCAACCGGTGGCCGGCTTCGTCCCGCCGCGGCCGCCCAGACGTGGTGCCAGCGTGGCGCTGAGCGGTTTGTGGTGCAGCCGGGGCCTCTGAGCCGTGGCCCGGGGGGAATGAAACCCCGGTTCCAGCACCTCCCAGGGTGCTGAAAGCGGGGTTTCATTCCGCGGCGGCGGCTTCGCCCGTGACCCGGATGGTCAGGTGACGGGCGGAGCCGGAGTCTGCGCCCTTTACCCGGGGCTGCGCGCCATGAGCTCCGGACGAGATCGGGCGCAGCCTGGCCCGCCGCGACGAGGGGCCGACGAGGGGCCGACGAGGGGCCGACGAAGGGTTAACGCCTTGGGGGCCACGTAGCGGTAGCCGAAGCCGCGGACGGCCTCGATCGAGGAGCCGGGATCCCGGCCGGGCGAGGCGTTCTGGCTGAGCTTGCGGCGCAGCCGCATGACGCCGAACTTGACCCGGTCCGGCCCGACACCGAACGGGTCGTTCCAGGCCAGCTTCAGCAGCTGTTCCGGGGTGAGGGTCTGGCCCGGGTGCTTGATCAGCGCGCCCAGCAGCCGGTACTCGGTCGGAGTCAGCGAAACCTCCTGGCCGTTCACGCTGACCTCGCGCGACTCGAACTGGACCTGCAGGCTGCCGTCGTCGAAGACCTCCGCGGGCGGCACGGCGCTGCGCGGGCGCCGCAGCAGTGCCTCGACCCTGGCGGCGAGCTCGGAGTTGCCGAACGGCTTGGTCAGGTAGTCGTCGGCGCCGCCGTGCAGCCCGCGCACCTTGTCGCTCTCCCGCCCGTGCGCGGTCAGGATGAGTACGGGCGCGTCGCTCAGGTCGCGGATCCGCTCGAGCACCGACCACCCGTCGAGCGTCGGCAGCCCGATGTCCAGGATGACCAGGTCGGGCCGGGCGGAGTGGAAGGCGCGCAGCCCGTCCTTCCCGTCGGCCTCGCTGGTCACCTCGAAGCCGCTGCGTGACAGCACCGTCCTGATGGACAGCGAGATGTCCTGGTCGTCCTCGATGACGAGAACCCGGCCCTTCACGATGCCACCGGCAGGAAAACGCTGAACGTGCTGCCCTGATCAAGGACGCTGCTCACCTCGACACGCCCGGAGTGCATTTCCACGATGACCTTCACGATGGACAGGCCGAGCCCGGTCCCAGGCACCTCGGCGGAGCGCGCGTTCGACCCGCGGACGAAGCGGCTGAACAGGTAGCTGGCCTCTCCCGGCGGGATGCCGATGCCGGAGTCCGCCACGTCGATCCGCCAGTAACCGTCCTGGCAGGTCGCGGAGACCTGGACCACGCCGCCGCGGTGGGAGAACTTGATGGCGTTGGACAGCAGGTTGTCGAGCACCTGCAGCAGCCGGTTCGAGTCGCCGTTGATCGGAGGACCGGCGCTTCCCGGGCCGGAGGGAGCGATCTCGACGGTGACCTCCTGGCGTGCGGCGTCGCTGGCGGCGTTCCTGACCGCGTCCTCGACGAGCTGCGGGATGTCGACCAAGGCCAGGTCCAGCGGCAGGGCGCCGATCTCGAGCCTGTTCAGCATGAACAGGTCGCCGATCAGCCGGTGCAGCCGGTTGGCGTTCCGCTCGATGATGTCGAGGAAGTTCAGCCCGTCGGGTGTCAGCCCCTCGCCCTCGCCGCGCAGCAGCTCGCTGAACGAGACGATCGAGGTCAGCGGCGTCCGCAGCTCGTGCGACACGACCGAGAGGAACTGGTTGCGCGCCTCGTCCTGCGCCTGCAGCCGCTCGTTCTGCTCGGTCAGCTGCCGCTGGGCCTGCTCGGCAAGCTGCCTGGCGGAGTGCTCGGCGTCGAGCGCCGCCTGGCGCTGTTCGGCCAGCGTCACGCGATCCGACATGTCCCAGGCGAGCCACAGGTCGCCGCGGTAGCGGCCGTCGACAAGCACCGGCCAGTAGTCGCACTCGATGGTGCGGCCGTCGGCGGCCTTGATCTGCTCCCCGGTGATCGGCTCCCTGGCCCGGAACGTCTCGGTGATCCGCCGGATGAACGCATCGGGGTCGGCGAACAGCGGCTGCATCCGCCGTACCACGGAGGCACCCGTGGCTCCGACCAGCTGTTCCGGCCCCTCGATGCCGAACATCTCGCCGAAACTCCGGCTGACGTGCGTGACCAGCCCCTGCTCGTCCGCGATGAGGATGCCGGGGATCGCCGCCGCGATCAGGCAGTTGAGCCGCTCGGTCTGGTCGGCAAGCGCGGCGTGGGAGTGCTCGATCTCGGTGATGTCGCGCAGGAACCCGGTCAGGACCCGCCGGGCGCCGGCCGTGACCTGCACCGGCGTCATCTCGACCGTGCGCTCGCCGCCGTCCGCGCGGCGCAGCCGGATGCGCATCGGCTTGCCGTACCCGGCCTGGACCCGGTCGAGGAACAGGGCCCGGTCCTCCTCGGGCATGAGCAGGTCCCACAGCGGCTGGCCGAGCGCGTCCTCGCGCCGGTAGCCGGACAGCCGTTCCGCCGCGGCGTTGAACTCGACCAGGCGGCCCGCCGCGTCCACGGCGACGATCGCGTTCGGCGAATCCTCGATCAGGGCGGTGTACAGCGCCTGCCGTTCGGCCAGCCTGGCGGGGCTGCCCGCGTGCCTGACCTGGCTCGCCACCATGGCGGCGATCGCGTGCGCGGCGGACCTGACCTCCTCGGTCCAGCTCGCCGTGCCGCCGGTCAGCGCCAGCGCGCACAGGCACCTGCCGTCGACGGGAGCCGAGTAGGCCAGCAGCATGTCGTCGGCCGCCGTGTCGCGCTGCGCCAGGGTCCGCGCGCCGATCTTGGCCAGCAGCGCGGCGTCGAAGGACCCGGCCGGATGCATCGCGAGCACGGCGGGAGCCTGGCCGACCGCCGGCTGGAAGGCCAGCGCGGCGCGCGCGTCAGCCAGGGCCGCCAGCCGGGCCAGCACCTCGGGCAGCGCGCCGAGCGCGGTGTCGTCCCGCAGCAGTTCGGTGGCCGCGAAGTCGAGCACGGCCGCAGCGGATTCGCTGCGCGCGGCCAGCCGCCGGCCGGCCCTAGACCCCGATTCTCGAGTCGCACCCATAAGCGCCCATGCTTCCGTGCCTTCCCCGTGCCGCCACGCCTCGTGACGTCCTCTAACGCCTCGTGACGCCCCGCTCGTCACTCTCGCTGTATCGCTTCCGCTACGTGACGTCACTCTAGGTATACACGCGCTCTACCCTTAGTCTCAACAACCAAACTGGCCCCTAACACCACTTCAGGCCCCAGAACTCGCCCGCACGGAGCGGGTCGCCCAGCCGCCGATCCGCCGCCCAACTGGCCCGGGTTCGGCCTAAACTGGCTGATCTACCCCGCGGCCCACGCCGGGTCGGGCCTGGCAGGACCCCGGGAGAGCCAGATCGTGAACCCAGCCATGTACCCGGGCGGCAACCAGAATCCGTACGTCCGCCGCCCGCCCGCGCCCCAGTCGGTACAGGCCGCGGTCACGTTCATGTACGCCGGGGCGGCCCTGAGCCTCGTCGGCATTGCCGTCAGCCTCGCCACGGTGAGCCGGATCAAGCGCATCTTCGAGCAGGGCTCCTCGCCGTTCAGCCCCAGCCAGGTCAACGACCTCGTGTCTGCCGTCGTGGTCTTTCTCGTCGTGGTCGGCCTGATCGGCGCCGCCCTGTGGCTCTTCGTGGCCTGGTTCTGCCTGCGCGGCAAGAACTGGGCGCGGATCACGGGCACCGTGCTTTTCGCTCTCGACACGCTCGACAGCCTGGGCAGCTTCGGGTTCGCCAAGTTCAGCCCGGCCAATCTCCTCGGACTGCTCGGCTGGCTGGTCGGGCTCTGCGCGGTCATCTACCTCTGGCGCCCGGACTCGACGGCCTTCTTCAGGTCTCAGAACCCGCCCACATGGTGAGCGGCGGCCTGGCGCGCGGTATCATGGCGGACGGTGGTTCCGGCCGCCTCCAGGTCCGCGGACAGGGCTGCAAGCTCACCGGTCGCACAGGCGTGATCGACGGCTAGTCTTTCCTGCCCGACCGAGCGGACCGCGGGCGCGAGGGAAGGACTGCCATGTCCGGGCCACGTCCGCTGCCGAGCCGGCCAAGCCTGCGCTACCTGCAGCTGGAGGCCAAGCGCCGCCTTGCCGCGGGCGAGTTCGCCGCCCTGCACGATGCCCAGGCGGCGATCGCCAGGGAGCACGGCCTGGCCAGCTGGGCCGCGCTCAAGCAGCGCATCGACGACCCGCCGGAAAGCCACGCGCTTGCCCAGCTGAGGTGGGTGATCTCGCGGTTCGCCGACGCTGGCGAGCTCGCCTGGACCGCCCCAGGCGAGCAGGAACTCGGGCAGCACTTCGCCCCCGCCTTCCTGGCCGCGGTCCCGGCCGGCCGGCTCGTCGAGGGCATCTCAAGGGTCGCCTCGGACCTGCGCGGCGAACTCGCCGTGGTGCGCGTCACGCACACCGAGGCCCAGGTCGAACTGGCCGGGATACGGTACCTCGCCGCGGTGGAGGCGGCGCCGCCGCACCGCCTGACCGGCCTGCGCATGCTGCCCCTCGGCGGCCGGATCCGCGATCCCCGCGCCGCGCCGCCGCCTCCCTTCCGCGTAACGGGCGAGCCGCCGCCCGAGGCCGCCGCGATCGCCGAGCAGGCCTTCGCCGAACTTGGCCTCGCCGCCCTCCTGCTAGCCGGCGCCCCCACGAGCGCCGACGGGCCCACGAGCGCCGACGGGCCCACGAGCGCCGGCGGGTCCGGCTGGGTGCTCGCGCTGGGCTGGGCGGACCTGGACCGGGCCGAGCCCCTGGATCCCGGGCACCGGTTCCCCGCTACGGGCGTCTCCGCGCTCGTCACCACGACCGCCGTGCTCCGGCTGGTCGCCGAGGGCCGTCTCGGCCTCGACAGCCGCGCCAACGACCACCTGCGGGCGGTCCGCCTCGCGGACGACACGATCACGGTCGCGGACCTGCTCAGCCATACCGCCGGGGTGGCCAACCCGGCCGCCGCCAGCATGTACGCCGACGAGGTGCCCGAACTCTCCTCGCTCATCGGCCCCGTCATCCCCTGCACCGGCCCCCGGCGGACGGCCAGGCCGAGCAACGGCGGCTACGCGGTCCTTGGCCAGCTGATCGCCGACGTCACCGGGATGCCCTTCCCTGATGCCGCCGCAAGCCTGGTCCTCGACCCGCTCGGCCTGCGCGACTCGTCGTTCCCCGTCCGCGTCGCGGACATCGGCCCTGCCGCGGTGACCGGCTATGCGGTGAATGCCGACGGCATGTTCGTGCCGATCCCGGCCAGGATCCCGGCGATCCCGGCCGCGGGCGGCCTGTGGTCCACGGGGGCCGACCTCGTGCGCCTGGGCCTGCGGTGGTCGTCGCTGCTGCCCCGGCCCCTCGCGCGCGAGGCGCTCACCGCGCGGACGGATCCGCTGCCGAACGGCCGCCGGTTCGGCCTCGGCTGGATGATCAGCCCGCGCGGCGACACCGCCGCGCACGCCGGGGCCACCCCGGACGCCGCCTCCACCCTGCACGTCGCCGCGAGCGGCCGGCGCACTCACGTGGTGCTGACCAGCCGCCTGATCCAGCTCACCACCGTGGACGACCGCCTGCTGCGGTCCTGGACAAACCCGTAGGAGGGAACAGTCATGTACCAGCCCTATCCAGGCAGCACCCAGATGCCCGAGGCCAGCCGCCCGCCCGCGCCCCAGTCGGTGCTGAACGCGGTCAGGTTCATGTACGCGGGAGCGGCCTCGAGCCTGATCGGCATCGTCATCGACCTCGCCACGCTCGGCGCCACCAAGCGCGCCATCGAGAAGCGGAACCCGGCGCTCACCGTCAGCCAGGTGAACTCGCGCGAGCACGTCCTGCTTGTCGGGTTCATCGTCGCCGGCCTGATCGGCGTCGCCATCTGGCTCTTGCTGGCGCGGGCCTGCCGCGGCGGCAAGAACTGGGCCAGGATCACCGGCACGGTGCTGTTCGGCATCGCCACCATCGACTCGCTGGCCGGGTTCGGCCTGTCGGTGTCCGGCGTGGTCCACCTGTACGGGCTGCTCGTCTGGCTGATCGGCCTCGGCGCGGTGATCTTCCTCTGGCAGCGCGCCTCGACCGCCTTCTTCAAGTGGACTCCCGCCTGACGCCCGCCACCCGTAGGCTGGCCGTCAGCCAGCGCGGTGACCCAGCGGCCCGGCCTCACCGCGGCGGCGACGAAGGGACCCGCCATGTACCAGCCCTATCCGGACCACGCCCAGATACCCGAGTTCCGCCGCCCGACCGCGCCCCCGGCCCTGCAGAAGGCCTTCAGGTTCATGTACGCCGGAGCGCTCCTGAGCATCGTCGGCATCGCCGTCAACATCACCGCTGCGCACGCCACCGCACGCTCTCTTCTCACCCATGAGCACAAGAGCCTCACCGCCACCCAGATCAACCAGACCGTGGCCGGCCTGCGAGCCCTCGACGTCATCGTCGGCCTGATCGCCGCCGTCGTGTGGATCTGGCTGGCCCGCTCGATCCAGGCCGGCCGGAACTGGGCCCGGGTCACCGGCACCGTGTTCTTCGGCCTGGCCACCATCGAGAACCTGGACAGCTTCGCGTTCTCGGAATCCGTCCTCGTCCACCTCTACGGCCTGCTCGTCTGGCTGGTCGGCCTCGGCGCGGTGATCTTCCTCTGGCGCCGCGAGTCCACCGCCTACCTCAAGCCCGCACCCCCCGCTCCGTAGCAGGCTCGCGACCGTGCTACCACCTCCCGTTCTGAATAA